>JAFNVD010000185.1 GCA_017383785.1 Peptococcaceae bacterium
GAAGGGCATGAACCTCAGTGGATGGCCCGTCAGCACCATGACTATCAGCGTGAAGGCAACCCTGTTGGGTACTATGTACCTGACATGGAATGTAAAACCGATAGCGGCAATACCTTAATTTTGTGCCACAGTGACGTACACAACAAACGCATTTCCGACAAACAGCTGCTGGATGACACCATTATCGAAGTAGATTGGGAAGGCAACATCGTATGGAAATGGAATGTAAGCGATCATTTCAGAGAATTAGATTTTGATGAATTCCAGAAAAGCGCACTGTTCCGCAACCCTAACTATCATCCGGTTGGCGGCAAAGAAGGTCAGAGCGACTGGATGCATATCAACTCCATGAGCGTATTGGGGCCAAACAAATGGTATGATCAGGGCGACGAACGTTTCCATCCGGACAACATTATCTGGGACGCTCGTGAAGCAAATATCATGGCAATCATCAGCAAAGCAACCGGTAAAATCGTATGGTCCATCGGTCCTGACTTTACCAAAACAAAAGAATTAAGAAGAATTGGCCAGATCATTGGTCAGCATCACTGCCACATGATTCCAAAAGGTCTGCCTGGCGAAGGTAACATCCTGATCTTCGACAACGGTGGCTGGGCTGGTTACGGCGCACCATGCCGCATGAGTAAAGATGGTACCAAAACAGATATCCGTGACTATTCTCGCGTAATTGAAATCGACCCAATTACACTGAATGTTGTATGGGAATTCAGAGGTAAAGATATGGATACCGCTCTGCCTATGGGCTTACTGGCTGACACTATCTTCTACAGCCAGCTGACAAGTTCTGCACAGAGACTGCCAAACGGCAACACCTTCATTTGCGAAGGCTGCGGCGAACGTTTCATGGAAGTAACTGCTGACAAAGAAGTAGTATGGGAATACATCTCCCCATTCGGCAAAGGCATTGACTTCACCTATCGTGCATATCGTTACCCATATGACTATGTACCACAGTTAGAAAAACCGGAAGAAATTCCTGTAGAAAAAGTTGACATCCACACATTCCGTATGCCAGGTGCTGCTGAAGGTATGTACAATGATGCAACATCCGTTTCCGTAGCCGGCACATGGGGTTACACCAGAATGGATGAATGCGTAACAGAAGATGCTACCAGCGGTGCTGCTGATGCAGCTGCAGAAGCACAGGCTGCCGCAGATGACGAAGAATATATCGATACTTCTCGTATGGTATAAGATTATATCTCACACAGAATCTATTATAGAACCGGAACATTGTTTCCGGTTCTTTTCTATTTTCATTCTACTTCACACTGACAAAGTTTTCTGCATATAGTATAGTGATTTCCATTCTACTTAGGAGGTAATACTTATGCAGGAAAGACATTGCAATAAAAACTGCTGTACTCAGCAGACCACTCAAAACACCGTACCGGGCTGTGTACAGCAAAATTGTGGACAGCAGAGTCCGAAAAACGCTTGTAATCTTGCCTATGCCCTTTATTATCAGTTAGATGAAATTACGGTTGCCGCCAATGACGGGATTGATTTGCCATTAACAGCTGCTGAATCTGCAGGCGACTTTTTGTCTGACGGCAATCAGGTACAGATTTTGCAGCCGGGCGTATATCACATCTCTTATAGAATCAATATTCCGGCTGAAACAACAGTGACAACTACATTTGCACTGCAAGCAAATCGTCAAAATGTAGCGGGTACAGAACGTGCAATTGCTAAAACCGGCGTTGACACACCAACAACGGTAACTACAGAAACTATCTTAACCGTATGTACACCCGTCAGCATTCGCGTAATCTCTACAGCAGCAGTTACTATTATTGGTGAAGAAGACGAGGTATTGGCTTCTTTATTCATTGAACAACTGGCATAACGCAAAAACCGACACAGCGAACTGAACGCTGTGTCGGTTTTGTCTTTGAACTCTTTTATTTTAAACGCTTTTATACAGTATATTTTTTTCTGGATTTTGAGAAGTAAACCGCTATAAAGCCAACCAAATAGCATGCAATGATAATATGGAACAAATCACTCATGGCATCAGCATAACACTGGTTATACACACCACTCTCGGAGATCGACATATAATATTTGGTCCGCGCAGTCTGGAATGTATTCACCAAACCAATTGCTAACGATACAACACATTGACGTGCCCAAGAAGTCATGGCTGCCGCATGGGTACTGTACTCTGTTGGAACGGCCTGCATCCCCATATTAGTAGCCGGCATATTAAACGTACCGGCACCCATGTCACGCAAAATTAATGCTATGACAATAAATATTACCGAGGACTCCAAACCAATCATCCCATTCACCAGACAGGCAATCACACCTACGCACAATACAGCTGTCAGCATTTTCTGAGGTCCGATTCGATCGTAGTATTTCCCCATAAGCGGTACAATAAACATAATCACCAACGGAGCAGGAAGCATCATAAGCGCTGCCTGTGTGGTACTAAAACCACGAATGTCCTGTAAAAAGATTGGAATAACATTGTTAGAAGCATTAATGAACACAGAGCCAATACACATCAATACTACACTGCTTAAGTAACCTTCATAGCGGAACACTTTTACCTGTAGCATTGGATGCGCTTTACGGCTTTCCGTATAGAAAAATACTGCAAGTGTAACAAGCCCTACAATTGTCAACCCAATAACCGGGGCACTGGTTAGCCCCCACACTGTAATATTACTGAATGCCATTAAAAGACTCAAGGACCCTGCCATAGATAAAATCAAACCGGTAAAATCGAACGCATGCTGTTCCGGTTTTTCTGCTGCAGGACGGCTTGGAAGCAATTTCAATGCGACAAAAACTACTGCAATCAATATTGGGACTGTGACATAAAAAATCCAACGCCAACTTAATACGTCAGATATTGCCCCGGCAATACTTGGCGCTAATGTTGGTGCCAACAAGTTGGTAGTAGCCCAAATACTCACTGCCTGCGCTTGTTGATTGCGTGGGAAATACTGATAAATCATAGACTGCGTAATCGGCATTAGCATCCCTCCAAAAATACCTTGGATTACACGCATAGCAATTACCATATAAATACTGCCCGCCATGCCCAGCAGTATGTTACAGATCGTAAAACCAATCAGGGCTGCGATAAACGCACGTTTTAAGCTAATGCGGTCAGAAATATATCCTACGATTGGTGCTACAATGCATGTCGCTAACATATACGCAGTTACTACCCATTGTGTCAGAATAATATCCGTATGAAACGTATGCATAAAAACGGGAAGCAAAATAGTTACACTGGTCGTATTCATCATTGCTGCAAAATTTGTTACAGCAATCATTATAATCGTCGGAATTAACGGTGCTGTATATTTTATCGAAATATTCTCTTCTTGTGTCACTTCCATCATCCCCTAAAAACATTTTCTTTTTTAGTATAACATATTTTTCTGTGCATAACATTTACATAAGATAATCTTTTCTTTATTTTCTAAAACAATAAAAAACTGCTTGCAGAACACACTCCACAAGCAGCAATTCATTATTAAAATAACTTTTTCCACTTCATCATCAGCACTGCAATACCAACTGCGGTCAAAGACAAACCACCGATTGCAAACACACCACTTTCGCCCTGCCATGGCAAAGGCACATTCATACCAAAGAAGCTGAATATCATGGTTGGAATGGTTAAAATAATGGTAAGGGATGTCAAAACTTTCATTACGGTGTTCAAATTGTTGGAAATGACAGAACTATACGCTTCCATCGTAACATCTAAGATACTGGAATATACGTTAGCCATTTCAATCGCCTGTTTATTTTCGACGATGGCATCTTCCAGAAGTTCTTCATCCTCTGGATATTTTTTAACACTTTCTAAGCGCATCAAACGCTCTAATACAAGCTCGTTGGCACGCAGAGAGTTGCTTAAGTATACCAGCGACTTGTCCAAACTCAACAGTTGGAACAGTTCTTCGTTTCTGGTGGACTTGTGCAATTCCTGCTCGATTTTACCGCTGGAACGCTCCAGCATACGCAGATACTGCAGATAATAACTAGCATTGCGATACAGCATTTGAATAATAAAGCGTGTTTTTTTGTACGTGTAGAATTTTTTTACTTTGCCGCGCTGAAAATCGTCCAACAAAGGCAACTCACGCAGACAAATGGTAATGATATATTTCTGGCCTTTGTCTCCTAAAATGATTGCCAATGGCACTGTGCCATAACTATCCTGGCCATCAAATTCCTCTTTATACGGTACGTCAATGATGACCAAGGTATAGTCATCATCGGCATCCACACGTGCTCGTTCATCTTCGTCCAGTGCGGAAATCATATCCTGCAGCTCAATCTGAAAGTGCTGACTAACATCACGCACTTCTTCTGCTGTAGGACTAATCAAGCATACCCAGTTGCCGTCACAATATTCGTTCAGCACTTCCAGATTGCCGGTTTGTTCTGATGTTTTGTAAATGGTTTTCACAGCAATTCCTCCCTGTGACTCACCACACTTGTCAACCCTATAACATATTCGCATAAAGCGTTACACATGTTACTATGCAAATTATACAAACATGTTATAGCGTTGCCCATAAAAATAGTGAGTCAGTATTCTTTGTTCACAGTTTTTCGCTCGACCGGGCCCAAGATCCATCTGACTCACTTCCTTTTCACTAAAAGTCTTCCGCACAAACTATCATCAGATAGCTCGCACATGTTATCTATTTTATTGTAAAACACACATATTAAATAGTCAAGCAAGTTTGCTTTAACAATTTTTATTTTAACATTATTATCGCTGTTTCCCTTTGCGACATGCCCATGTTACACACGCCGCACAATTGTGACCACCATTGCAAAAGGCATTGTGATCACCTTTTGGATATTCCGGCTTCTGCCAGGTATCAGACCACCCAACAATAGCAGTAATGCTTTTAATCGGCGTCATCAAATAGTTATCGCTGAGCTGAATTTTATTTTGACAGCCATTCAAATATGCAAATACATTCGGTTGCGCAGATAACGCCCAATCTCCATACCCCGGGCTATATCGAAGCGTGGCATATAGTCCTTTTGGCACAGCTTGCTGCTGTAGATAAGCACAAAATGCATCGGCAAACAGTTCCACACCATGGGACCCAAGATAATCTGCTACCGAAGCTTCATACAGCCTGCCCTCATTGGCTGCCTCAGCAGCAAAAGCAGGAAGCATTTCGCCAATGGTAAGCGCTAAAACCGTAGCTTTTTTGCAGTGTGCCAAACCTTTGGCTACATAACAGCTTTCCACGGAAAAGTCTCCGCTTCCTAATACGAGACGGAAGCCATCATTCTGCACAATCGCATCTTCTCGCCAAAAGACTGCAGGACGTACCATTCTCCATAACTTCTGTAACAACGCCACATCCTGCGGACAGTCTTTATGACTTTCTATAAAATGTTCTGCATCAAATGGAATATAAAATTGTTGTAAATGATTTACTACACCCATTACAATACCTCGATAATTTGTCGTGCCAGTGTATAATCCCGCATTGGGAAAATATGAATTCCTGCCACATGAGGTTGCAGCTCCCGCACCAAATTAAGCAGATACTTCATGCCGCCTGCAGCACCATCACGCTCTAAAACCGCAATCATTTCATCGGGCACATGCACTCCCGGTACATTGTTGTTGAGGTACTGCGCCTGTTTGACACTTTTCACAGGCATAATGCCATAGATGAACGGAACTTGTTTCTCCGGCATCTGTTTTTTCATTTCTACTTCAAACCGTTCTACTTGAGCAAGGCTATAAACAGGCTGTGTCTGAAAAAAATGTACTCCGCTTGCAATTTTATCACAAACCTTGCTTGCTTCTTTCGCTACATCATCCATTGCCGGATTGGCAACGGCACCAATAAAAAAGTCCGTAGTATTATCTAAGTCTCTATCATAGAAGTCTTTTCCTTCGTTTAGATTCGCTGCCATTTTGGCCAATCCGCGCGAATCCACATCAAATACACCTGTCGCATTTGGATGATCCCCAAGAGAGGGGCTATCGCCGGTCAAGGTTAAAATATTACGTACACCAAGCGCATAAGCACCCAAAAGCTCCGCTTGCAACCCCATTAAATTACGATCGCGACAAGTGAGATGAAATATACTTTCTAAATTTAATCGGTCTTGTACCAAATGCGCAAGCGCAATTGGACTCATACGCAGTTTGGCAGTAGGACTATCTGCAATATTCACCGCTGTCAAATCGGCAGCCAAATCATGAATGGCAGTAAACACCGGCCAAGGATCCGCGCCACGAGGAGGATCCACTTCCATGGTCACAACGAATTCTTTGCGAGATAATTTTTCACGAAGCATACACATACCTCCTGTCTATTATGCTAATAATGTATCCATCAATTTTACAGTTTGGACCGCATCGCGACCAAAACCGTCCGCACCGCTTTCTTGCGCAAACTCTTCTGTAATCACAGCACCGCCA
>JAFNVD010000186.1 GCA_017383785.1 Peptococcaceae bacterium
CATCAACCGTAGCAGAACCGATACTGCCATTGCTCTGACTGGCCTGATAATAGTTACCGATTTGAGAACTAACTGACGCTTCAGCAATACTGTTCATGCTGCCCAGATTACTTGGCATAATGCTGGTAAACAGGAATGTCAGCAACACCAAACATGCCATCCATTTCTTTTTCTTCAAGAAATAATCCATGTTATTTCCCCCTTTCTTTTGTTTTTATTTTTTGTATCGTTCTCCACGATACTTTGTTTCAATACTTAAGGTGTATTGCCCTTTGTGCCAAACAAACGCTTACGCCGCTTTCAGAGTCAGACTACGCTTTTGGTGTTACTTTCCGCGGCCTGATCGCATACCTGTGGCTGCGGCAATGCACTGTCCATCAGCTTGATTAACTCCAGTACACTTCGAAAGGATGTTTCTTTTCCTTCATCCAGCCAGCGGACTTTGCCTTGCCAGCTGGCGCCCTGTCGGAAAAGCACCTTCACGCTAAATGTCGCGATTGATTCCTGATGCGGATGCAATAGCAGTCGTTTGGCGATCTTGGTTTTATCCAGCCTTTTTGGCATCTGTTCAAAGCTGCGTGCTTGAATGGATGCCTGCGGACTCCCCATTTCGTCCATCATGTCTTCCATCAACAAAAGAAGCTGCGTGACGTTTTCAAAAACAATCTCCTCGCCGTAATACGGATTGTAAAATGTTCCCTGCAGGTTTTTGTCCTGATAACTATACACGCGTACGATACTGGTTCGCATCTCTTCAGGTATCATGCCTCGGGAAGTTATTGGCATAGCTTCACCTCCTATTTGCGGCTTACTGATTTACACTGACACGGTGCAATGCAGTATACCGTAGTTATCCTAGCATCTTCCCTTGAGGGGAGTTGTGCTATGATACTATTGTAACACCAAACCGTTACATATATGTTACATTTCTAAGATTTTGTAAAAAAAATTTAGATATTTTCCCATTCTACTTTACAATTTGATGTAGTATTATTATAACAAAATAACTAGATAAAATGGTTACAAACAGGTTACACCTATAACTTATTTTTCATATGTTCTATACAATTTTGTAACCCATTGCGACAATTTTGTAACCCATTGCGTAAAATTAATTTTCTTTGTCGTTTTTTGCCGATTACATTCGTTACATCGATTTCTTTCTATACTCTTGTACAGTATTGCTGCGGTACTTTTACAAATCATTCTACCGAACGTTACTTATTTTATATACCATGTTTGTATCTAGTTTAATCTTTTTCGAGCACAAAAAATCCCTGTACCGTATGGTACAGGGATTGTATACTTTCGGAACTGAATTATTCAGTTGTGTATGGTAATAAAGCCATTACTCTAGCGCGTTTGATAGCAACGGTCAGAGCTCTCTGATGTTTAGCGCAGTTACCGGAAATACGTCTTGGCAGGATTTTGCCTCTTTCGGTTACGTATTTTTTCAGTTTTGCAACATCTTTGTAATCGATATATTCAGCTTTATCTACACAGAAAGCGCAAACTTTTTTCTTCATTTTTCTTGGGTTACGTTCACGTTTTGCCATGATAGTTCTCCTCCTTACTTAGAAAGGTAAGTCATTATCATCGAATACGATTTCTTCACCCAGACCCAGACTGGAGCCTGCGGAAGCATTGTTATTCTGATAATCCTGTCTGCCGGATCCATTTTCATTTTTGGAACCAACAAATTCAATCTGTTCTGCTACAACCTCTGTTACCCAGCGTCTCTGCCCATCGTTTCCGTCATAGCTGCGAACCTGCAGGCGACCTTCCAGAGCCATCTGCTGGCCTTTACGGAAGTAATTTGCTACAAATTCGGCAGATTTCTGCCACGCTACGCAGTTGATAAAATCTGCTTCGCGTTCACCGCTCTGATTGGAAAAGCGACGGTTTACTGCCAGTGTGAAACTTGCTACTGCTGTCCCACTCTGTGTATAACGCAGTTCAGGGTCCTTAGTCAGGCGTCCAATTAACAGTACTTTGTTCATTCAAAACACCTCTCGCTAAGAATTATTCGCCAGCTTTAGTTGTCATCTGACGCAGAATCTGATCGTCGATTTTCATCAGACGTTCACATTCGTCAACTGCAGCAGCTGGACCGTTGAATTTTACTAATACATAGTAACCTTCACGATATTTTTTGTCGATTTCATAAGCCAATTTACGTTTGCCCCATTTATCAACTTCAGCTACAGTTGCGCCTTCTTTTACCAGGATACCATTGAATTTTTCAACAATGCCGTCGATTGCTTCTTCAGCAACTTCTGGTTTAATGATATACAGTAATTCGTAATCACGCATGTTCTGCACCTCCTCCCCCCGGACTAATGGCTCTAACTTTGTTAGAGCAGGGATTTACCGTTAGAGATTATAACACAATCTATATGCAGTTGCAATTAAAAAATATTTATTTTAATCACCAATTGCCGTAATACATCAACAACTGTGGTTGTTTGTCCACTTGGATGCTACGTTGTTTGTCCGGATCACTGTTTTTCGCAAAATAACCGATTGGGTCTCCTGCCATCATATAATCCATAAAGGTTTCCGGTGCAATATAGCTGTAATGTGCCACTTCTATCGTATCATATCCCAAATCATAAGTCATACGTTCCAATGTTGTCTGGAAAGACTCAATGCCGTCAATCATTCCGTTCTGCACTGCCTGCTTGGCTGTATAAACACGCCCATCTGCCAGTACACGTACAACTGCTTCGTCCATTCCGCGTCCTTCTGCGATAACCTCAATAAACTGAGCAAAGCTTTCATCACATATTTCCTGGTAAATGGCTCTCTGCTCTGCAGTAAGCGGCTCATAACTATTGCCCATGGCTTTGTTAGGCCCTGTAGCCACATAACTGACCCCAACACCAATGTTGTCTAACAGTTGACTCAAGTCCAAAAATTCGCCCATAATGACACCAATCGAACCGGTGATAGCATTTCTATTGGCATAGATGGCATCGGCCGCACAAGCAACATAATAGCCTCCTGATGCGGCATAGTTTTCTACAGCAGCATAAATTGGACGACCGGTCATAGTTTTATACTCCATAATTTTCAGATAAAGCTCATCAATTTCATACACATTCCCACCCGGAGAATCAATATGCAGCACCAGCGCTTTATTGTGCTCATCCTCTATCATACTGTCAATGCTGCTCAACAGATACTGCTGGTCATAAGTATAACCGTCGTTTTCACAAATAGTACCGATGATATCCAGCACCGCAATATTATCTCCTGTCGGCATCTCACTATCTACAGTCAAACATGCTGTGCCGATACACAGCAAAAGCAACAGCGCAATCACTTTGATGCCGTTTCGTTTTCTTTTTGGCTTTAAGATATATTCTTGTTCGTTCAATTCAATTTTCATACATAGCCATCCTTTCGTTTTTCTATTCTGTACTAGGATTCTTATTATAACATATAAATTTGTCGAAAAAAACAAGGTAAATGACGGGTGTAGATAGAATAAAAAGAAAGTTCAAATTATTATAGATTACTATGAGGTGAGTTTCTTGGAACAGAAAATGTCTACCCGTGCTTTAACCGAAGGTGCTATTATGGCCGGGTTAGCTGTTGTTTTTGCACTTTTAGGTATGGTGCCGCTGATTGGCGCACTGGCCATCTTCATTAGCGGTATTCCAATTACCATTGCCACTGCTCGACACGGCTCTTTTACCGGTTCTTTGGCAGCAGTTCTGGCAACTTTACTGATTGCTTTGATTTTGGGCCCTGTTTCCGGCTTAAGCTACGGCTTAGAAAATATGCTGCTTGGGTTTGTCATCGGTTATATGCTGAATAAACGTAAAAGCGGCATGAAAATTTTGCAGGCCGGTATGTTTACCGCAGCATCCGCTGCATTGATTCTGATGATTGTAAGCCTTGCACTTATGGGCTTTACACCGGATACTATTGGTGCCTACTATGCAGAACTGGAAGCCGAAACAATGGCGATGTACGAGAGCACCGGTTTAATCGATGCCATGGTGCAGCAGCAAGGTGCCAATGCCGGTGAAATCACCGCCATGATGCAAAGTATGGTGGCAGTCATGGTAAAATTGTCGCCTGCAACTATGTTTTTGATGGGGGCATTAAATGGCGTCATTACCTATTGGCTGACCATGATGGTGTTAAAACGCGTAAAAGTACGTATTCCTCGTACGACAGGCTTTATGAACTGGCGCCTGCCATTTTCCAGTGTGTGGGTTATCATTGTAGTATGGACACTGTGGCTCATGCAGGACCGTATTCCCTTTGA
>JAFNVD010000187.1 GCA_017383785.1 Peptococcaceae bacterium
ACCAATCTTTCATTTTGTTGCCGCCCAATGGATACTCCTTAAAGACTGACTGCAATTTCATAGGATACATTATCGATCTTGCCTTTTATATTCATCGCTTATTTCATTAAGTGATGTCGAGATCACACATTTATTTATGTATCTTGATTTCATTTATTGTATAATGCACAAGTACTTATTTACAACCTCATACGCGTCACGTTCCCATAACAAACTAAGCGTTTACTGTGGAATTTTCTCACAACTGTGTATATTAATTATTTCAAGAAGCTGTTTGCAACAAAAACGCTCTAACCCAATCCCATTTGTATATCATTGTATTACAAATATTTAGTGCATCAAAGCGTCCACGCGCAAAAATAATATATAGCAATTTGATATAAACAAAAAGCAGGCCGGCATCCGCATATGTAAGGTGCTAGCTTGCTTTCGTGATTTCATGTTTTTTATACTACTTGTATCTACCACACCAGCCTATGTGCTCTGCTTCAATTTTTTGAATGATGTGTAGCGTATCTTTTTCTTATGTTATAGATAGTATGTTTTATTCATTTCTTTTCTTATATGTATACTATATGCCTATGTCTATTGGTGCATATACAGCAACAGACACAGGCATTAAAAATAGGTGCACACGATTGTGTTTACCTATTAGATACATTGTTGTTATTTTTCACAGGACTTAGGTATGTGTCATTGTTATCATACGCGAAACACCAGGGATATTGTCCCTTACTTAATCGCAGCTTTGATGTTGCATTTGTATGCTTCAACTCCGGGCTGGTCAAATGGCTGCACACCGGTGAGGTAGCAGCTTACAGCACAGGCTTTTTCAAAGAAATACACCATATGCCCAAACGCGCGAGCGCTAAGTTCACTAACAGTAAGACGAATATTTGGTGTATTATTTTCCAAATGTGCTTTGCGGGCACTTTCTTCTACAATCTGGTTGAGCATATGCATAGATGCAGCTTTGCCAGACATTCTGCAATTCTCTAAAGATACATCTTTGCGGATATTGGACACGGTCAGTACTGTTTCAAAGAAAATCTGGCGTCCATCCTGCAAAAACTGCCCCATAGAGTGCAAGTCGGTAGACATCTGCAAACTCATTGGAATGACGCCCTTGCCGTCTTTGCATTCACTTTCTCCAAAAAGCTGTTTGAGCCATTCGGTAAAGTAACGTAATCTGCCTTCGTACACTTCGAAGATTTCAATTACTTTGCCTCGTTCTTGCAAATAATGTCGCAATGCACCGTACTGATAGCAAATATTATGTGCCAGATCGGCATTGTCGTAGACTTTTGCCGCCTGTGCAGCCCCTTCCAGCATGGATACAATATCGATACCGGCCACAGCGATTGGCAACAGCCCTACCGGTGTTAATACCGAATAACGACCGCCGATATCATCAGGTACAACAAATGTTTTGTAGCCTTGTTCGTCAGCTTCTGCACGTAGAGTACCTTTTTCGGCATCAGTGATGGCATAGATGCGTTTGGCGGCCTCTGTAATACCGTAGCGTTCACGCATATAGCTACGGAACAAATCGAATACGATAGAGGGCTCCAGTGTAGTGCCGGATTTAGAGATAACACACACGCACACTTCTTCGCTATTGAGGCGATCCAGCAGTTCTTCGTAATAGATACTGCTCAAATGGTGACCTGCAAAATAAATGCGTGGACGGTTCTGCTGCCCGGCATAGTATTCATTATAAAATGGCGACTGCAACAACTCGATACACGCCTTTGCCCCCAAATAGGAGCCGCCAATGCCGATCACTACCAAGGCGGTGCATTTGGAACGAATGTCATCGGCAGTCGCCAGAATGTCCTGTACCAGGCTCTGCTCAATACGCAGCGGCCAATCCATCCAGCCGGTATAATCATCTTCTTTGGTTTTTAGTTTGTTATGAATGGTACTGAGTTGGCTTTGATATGCCTGCCAAGGTACATTAGCATCTGACAGCCAGTAGTCCAATTTCATCATGATAGTTCACTTCACACTTTCTTTTTATATTTCTTTCTTTTCATATTTATTGTATCACATCATATCTGATATAAAAGAATCTCAAAACATATTCAGCATTATACCACAAAATCATAGTTTTACATGGGAATCCTGCCCTATTATTTTTTATGGATTTTATTTTTGTATATTGTATGTAACTTTTTATATATCATTTTACGTTTTCTTTACTTTGCGAAAAATATTACAAATTCTGATGAGAAACAGTGCTAAATGTATTGCGTGCAAAATACACTTATGATAAGATTGTATCTAGTACGCTGTACGATACAGCTATTTGAATAAGGAGGCGTTTTACGCTGGACAGGCAAAAACTGAAAGCCTTGCTGAAAAAGCAAGCCATTTTAGATATTATTATGACACCGGAAGATGACGCATGGTTTCGTCTGGTATCTTACGAATATCACAAGCAAAAGCAATGTGATATTTTCAAAATTACCGGCGATGATGGCGATCACTTGTATATTTTATTCTCCAAGGACGGGGTTCTGATTAAAGGCTGTGACCATGAGTCCTGCTTCTCGCCATATTTATTGGATGAAGGTACCGAAGATGCAGATGAAGTATCCCAATCAGAACGACTGGCTTTTATCGACAGTATGTATCATGGTATTCCTGACGCGCTGCTCGCTCTTATGGACGACGACATGAATCGTGAAGCGGTTACATTCTGTTTGTGGCAAACCGCTGACGAAACTACATGGCACCGCAGCCAGGTAGCGCAGCCAGATACCTGCCTGCAACAGGATAGCAATGTAATTGATGACGGTGGTGAAAAGCGTCTGATGTCCTATATTTTCCCGTCTGCCGATGAATGGTACGAATGGGCTGCTATTTATTATGAACTGCGTGAAGAAGGCTGGGATGCTGCAGCTCGTATTTACGATGCAGAGGAATTAACACGCACTATGGTAGAAGATTTAAATCCGGAACGAGATTATGATTCTATCATGGATGAATGTGAAGTAAACGGTTTGCTGTAAAACTTACTATAACATACAAAAACACCTGACGATTTTATACCGTCAGGTGTTTTATTATGCAATCTTTTTGCGATGGGTGAAATTACATCATACCCATGCCGCCATCCATTGGCATTGGGCTTTCTTTTGTTACATCAGCTACCAGACTTTCTGTAGTCAAAATCATAGATGCAATACTTGCTGCGTTCTGCAGAGCGGAACGAGTTACTTTTGCAGGGTCTACGATACCTGCTTTGATCATATCTTCGTATACATCGGTACGCGCATTATAACCCTGACCTACAGGCAGTGCTTTTACTTTTTCTACGATTACGGAACCTTCTTTACCTGCATTGAAAGCAATCTGGCGTACAGGTTCTTCCAGTGCACGTTTAATGATGTTTACACCTGTCTGTGCATCGTCCATATCCATTTTCAGCGCTTCCAGAGCAGGCTGGATGTTTAACAGTGCTGTACCACCACCAGGTACGATACCTTCTTCTACTGCAGCTTTGGTAGCAGCCAGAGCATCTTCGATGCGGTGTTTTTTCTCTGTTAATTCTGTTTCGGTAGCTGCACCTACGTGGATTACTGCTACGCCGCCTGCCAGTTTGGCAATGCGTTCCAGATATTTATCACGGTCAAATTCAGATGTAGTTTCTTCAGCCAGTACACGAATCTGTGCTACACGTGCTTCGATAGCTTCTTTGTCGCCGGAACCTTCTACGATTGTTGTGTTTTCTTTGCCTACAGTTACTTTTGCAGCACTACCCAGCATGGACAGTGTAGTATCTTCTAAGCGCAGCCCCAGTTCGTCGGTTACTACTGTACCGCCTGTCAGAATTGCCAGGTCTTTCAGCATTTCTTTTCTACGATCACCAAAACCAGGTGCTTTAACAGCTACGCAAGTAAAGGTACCACGCAGTTTGTTCAGCAGCATGGTGGTCAGTGCTTCCCCTTCCACGTCTTCTGCAATCAGTAATAATGGGCGGTTTGCCTGTACAACCTGTTCTAATACCGGCAGGATTTCCTGAATGTTGCTGATTTTTTTGTCTGTTAACAGAATCAGTGGACGATCCAGTACTGCTACCATTTTTTCTGTGTCAGTTACCATGTATGGGGAAATATAACCGCGGTCAAACTGCATCCCTTTTACTACATCCAGTGTAGTACCGAATGTCTGAGAATCTTCTACAGTGATTACGCCTTCTTTGCCTACTACTTCCATAGCTTCAGCAATCAGCTCACCAATCTGCATATCATCGCAGGATACTGCCGCAACCTGTGCGATTTCTTCTTTGGTATCGATTTTCTGGCTCAGTTTGCCGATTTCTGCTACAGCTACTTCCACTGCTTTGTTCATACCCTGACGGATTACCATTGGGTTTGCACCTGCAGCCACGTTTTTCAAACCTTCGCGTACCATAGCCTGTGCCAGTACGGTAGCGGTAGTGGTACCATCCCCTGCTACATCATTGGTTTTTGTAGCTACTTCTTTCAGCAGCTGTACACCCATATCTTCAAATGGATCTTCCAGTTCAATTTCACGTGCAATAGATACACCGTCATTGGTGATTACCGGTGCACCATATTTTCTACCCAGTACTACGTTGCGACCTTTTGGCCCTAATGTTACTTTTACAGCCTCAGCTACAGCATTTACGCCTGTTTCTAAAGATTTTCTGGCTTCTTCGCCAAAACGAATTTCTTTTGCCATTTTATAAACCTCCTAAATGATTTTCATCAATCCTATTCTAATACAACCAGTACTTCACTTTCGCTCATCAACAGCAGTTCTTCACCATCGAATTTCACATCGATACCTGCGTTTCTGCCATATACTACTCTATCGCCAACTTTGATTTCCAGAGGAATGCGCTGGCCTGTAGCCTGAGATACATAGCCGCTGCCTACAGCTACTACTTCACCCTGATGTGGTTTTTCCTGTGCGGAACCAGGCAATACAATGCCGCTTTTTGTTTTTTCCTCAACAGCTACAGGTTTTACTGCAATTCTGTCACCAATTGGTCTGATACTCATAATAAAAAAGCCTCCTTAAAATATAACAATATGTGAAACATATTTTACACTGTTTTTGTTAGCACTCTACTCTTTTGAGTGCTAACACATATTATACACCTCTTATCTATGAAAAACAATAGGGATTTCGCATATTTTGACAAAATATCGATTGCCAAAATACTAAAATATTTTATAATAAATAAGAAGAATATACCACTGTTTTTTATCATCTTTCTATTCTTTTTTCTTGCCACAAAACCCTTTTTTCAGCTTGAAACTCTTTTTTATTGGAGTGATATTTTGATGAAAACTGCTTTACGCAAACAGTATAAACAAATTCGCAATCAATTAACCCTAGCACAAGTGCAAAACAATAGTGAAAAGATTGCAACGCAATTATTTGAAACCGCATTTTGGAAAAACAGCACTGTTGTGATGTTATATTTATCATTTCAAAGCGAAGTCATGACTGATATGATTTACCAACAAGGCTGGCAAGAGGGCAAAACTATGCTAATGCCAATTTGCAGTGCACAAGATGGTATTATGATTATGAGCAAAGTAACCTCATTTGCACAGCTAGAGCAAAATCGATATGGCATTCGTGAGCTACCGGAAACATTACAGCAAATCGTGCCTCCGGAAAGCATTGACCTTTGTCTCATTCCTGGTATTGCATTCGACATCTACGGCAATCGCTTAGGCTTTGGAGCAGGATACTATGACCGTTATTTAGCTAAAATATCACCTCAAGTACCACGTATTGCATTGGCACACAGCTGTCAGATATACGATGGCATCTTGCCGACAGATCAATATGATTTACCTATGCATTATATGCTCACAGAATACGGACTAGAACCAAAAAAGCAGCTGCCTAAATAGACAGCTGCTTTTCTTTTATGCATTTTTTAGGTTCAAAGTCAAATGTTGGGATGTAAATCCCATAAATAAAATTGAAAGACCGGGGACGGACAAATTAGCTAGTTAATTTGTGCCGTCTCCGTTTTTGTATCTCCGTATTATTTGCAAT
>JAFNVD010000188.1 GCA_017383785.1 Peptococcaceae bacterium
CTACAAAGAGCAGATTGTACAGATTGGCCGACAGGTGATTACACTTTTGCGTGAGCAGAATGTCAACGTAGTGGCAATGGGTGAAGAGGCAGAGGCGCTTGCACTTAACGCTGTGTCTGCGGAAACCTTTTGCAATGAAGCCCAAATGGTATTGGTAATCGGCGGTGATGGCACCATGCTTCGCGCAGCCCGTACCGTATACAGCAAAGAAATACCGATCCTCGGCATCAATCAGGGCTATCTGGGCTTTTTGACAGAAGTGGAAGTAGAGCATTTAGACAAAGCCATTGCCCAGCTGTTGAGCGGCAATTATCAAGTAGAAAGACGAATGATGCTCAACGCTGCCGTGTATCGTGATGGCGTATGCATTGCAGATGTCAATGCACTGAATGATATGGTAGTGACAAAAGGGGCATTGTCCCGTATTATTCGTACTGAATTGTATTTGGATGAAGAACTGGTAGAACAACATTATGGTGATGGTTTGATTTTCTCTACTCCGACCGGCTCCACCGGCTATTCGTTATCTGCCGGCGGGCCAATTGTGTATCCATCCATTGATGTGTGCATTATGGCGCCGATTTGCTCCCATAGCCTGATTTCGAGACCGGTGATTTTTTCTCCGGAGCATACCTTGACAGTACGTATGGAGTCGGTAAGCACACCGGCAATGCTCACAGTAGATGGGCAAAATGGCGTGGAACTGCAGCAAGGAGATTTGATTCATATCAGAAAAGCGGAGCATGATACCTGCTTATTGGTATTGGAGCAGCGCAATTTCTTTGCGGTATTGCAGGGAAAATTAAAAGGAACACAGGCATAGGAATATGCTTTCAATACATGGATTATTATGCAAATAGATATTTTTTAGATTGGTATTTTTAGAATGGGATGTGGTGTGTATGAAAACAAAACGACATAGAAAGATTCTGGAGATTATCAAAGAAAATATTGTAGGAACACAAGAAGAATTGGCAGATTTGCTGAAAGAAGAAGGCTTTCAAGTAACACAGGCTACAGTCTCTCGTGATATCAAAGAACTGGCATTGATTAAAGTGACATATGGCGAAGACCAGTATCGCTATTCTTTGCCGACTGAGGTTACCGTATCTGAGGCGAGACTGCGGTTTATGCTGAAAGAATTTGTGCTGAATTATGCTGCCAGCAGCAATATTCTGGTAGTGCGTACAGCACCGGGCAATGCCAATGCGGTAGCATCTGCCCTGGATAATGCACAATGGGCTGAAATTTTAGGCTCTGTGGCAGGGGATGATACCATCTTAATCGTAGCAAGAAAACCGGAAGAGATTCCATTGCTGATTGATAAACTGGAATCTTATCTGGATTAATAGAACGAAGGTAAAGAAATTGTTAGAAATGGCAGGTGTGTTTGCATGCTGGTACGGCTGAGAGTAAAAGATTTTGCATTGATTCATCAAATTGAATTAGAACTGGATCAGCATTTCAATGTATTGACCGGGGAAACCGGTGCGGGGAAATCCATTATTATCGATGCGGTATCCTTGCTGCTTGGTGCCCGTGCCAATAGCAAAGACATTCGAATCGGCTGTGACAAAGCTATTGTAGAAGGTACTTTTGCGGTAGAGCCTGTGGATGAAATTGATGCGCAATTGGCCGAATATGGCTATACACTGGATGAAGACCGTGAGCTGATACTGTATCGTGAAATGTCTTCTAACGGTAAAAATATCTGCCGTATCAATGACCGTACCGTTACCTTGGCTACATTCCGCCAGATAGGGCAGCTCTTAATCAATATTTACGGGCAACATGATTTTCAGGCTATTTCCAACAAAGAGCATCATTTATCTCTGCTGGATGCCTTAGGTGACAATGCCTTTATACAGGCGAAACAGCAGATGGCAGAAGCATATCGTGCTCTTATGCAAATTGCCAAACAGCGCAGTGCATTGGAAGATGCCATGAAAGAGCGCAACGAACGATTGGAATTTTTACAGTTTAAACTACATGAACTGGATGAATTGCATTTGGTATCGGGTGAGTTTGAAGCATTGGAAGAAGAACTTGCTGTGCTGGACAACTTTGAAAAGATTGCATCGGTGGCAGAATTTGCACATCAAGCCTTATATGAAGACAGAAAATCAGTATATGCATTGCTGACAGCGGTAGTAGATCGTCTCAACACCGTACAGCAGTATGATAAACAGTTTGCCGAAATGGCTTCGGAATTGCAGAATATGCTGTATATTGCAGAAGATTACGGGCTTACCTTGTCCGGCTATGGCAGCAAAATGGAGTTTGACGAAGAAAAACGAGACAGACTCAATAGCAGAAAATACACATTGGACAAAGCCGTACGCAAATATCATATGTCTATCGATGAACTGATTGCTGAGCGTGAAAAATTGAGTGCAGAAGCAGCACAGCTGCAGAATGCAGAGATAGAAATAGAAGAACTCAACGAGCAGTATCTGCAAAAGAAAACGGCTTACGAAGCAATTGCACGAAACGTAAGAGAGATGCGCAAAGCACTCGCTGTAGATTTGGAACAAAAATTATTGCATGAGCTTGCGCAGCTTTCTATGGAGCATACGCGCTTTGCCGTACAGTTTGGCGAAAAACAAGCCACAGTACAGGGCATGGACGATGTAGAATTCTACATGAGCGCCAATCCGGGGCAACCACTTCGCTCTTTGAGTGAAATTGCATCCGGCGGTGAAATGTCACGTATTATGTTGGCATTCAAAACCGTACTGGC
>JAFNVD010000189.1 GCA_017383785.1 Peptococcaceae bacterium
AATCACTTCTCCCAATTCAGGATCTATATTGTCATACCCCATAAAGTCAACGGATACACGAATGGTAGCCTCACCTACTGCATGCCAAATCTTTGCACCATTTTGGTCAACCGCATAAAAGATGCCACTATCATCTGTTACAAGAGTAATGCCGCCTTTTGCAGCTCCTCCGTTAATCTGAATCGCACCTTCTGCATTGCGCTCCATGGATTTTATTTTTACTTCACCATCATGGGTAACGATGCGATTGCCCTTCTCTAATACAGACACGGCCACCATATCGTATTTGTCGAAGCTATAAATCTGCAAATCCATTTGCATTTTGCCGGTATCATCCACATAGGCGTCGCCTTTCTCCAAAGAAACAGAAAGAATGGCATCAGTCAAGTTTTCCATTGTGGTGTCAGGCAGTGGATTTACGGTAACAACCTCACCTTTGAGAATGCCGCAGCCTGTAAGCAGCAAACAAGAAATCATAAGAACCATTATTATTTTTTTCATCCGAACATGTTTCATCGCGCCACCCCCAAAAACAGACATAAATAAAACCCTACAACAGCACCTATAAATGTTATGCCGCAGATAACGGGCATTATGATATCAATCGCTTTTACCAGCTTTGCACTCCCGATGCCCAGCGTGATAAATGCTTTGCTCATAGACACTGCTAAATGCATCAGCACCATAGCGAAGAATACCGGGTGCAATACCGCATGTAGCATCTTAGGCTGGAAATGGGTAGCCGCACCGGCAATATGCACACCAATCAGTACCATCATCAAAATGCCGGAAAAGCGCTGCAGCATAGTACGAGCATTTAACTTGGCATAAGTATTGCACTTGCGTTTTTCTGCGCCTTTATGCCCCAACACAGCCATTGCAATGCTCAAAATAGCATGAATGACAACAAGAGCAGTAATCATCCACGGCAGTACAGTTGCATGAGTCGGAATACGATAGCGAGAAAGCATCACCACTGCATAAAACATAGCATGATCCAAAAGCAGCACAACGATTAGCATACTAATGATTGCATTTATTTTTCTCAAGTTCATTACAACATCCCCCATTCTAATCAATCATATATATTATTGTATCAAATGAAAGGATGCTAAAGAGACACACAAAAAGAGTGGATAGCATAAACTATCCACTCTTTTTAATTCATATTTTGCTCATGCGTTCTAGTACTCCGGCTGTGTATTCGCTCCAGCTATACTGTGCCATATACTCGCCATTCCATACCCGGCCTCCTCGTTTGCCGTTACACCAATCGTAATAGTCGCAGTCTACTTCTTCCGGTACGATACCTAGTTTGCCTCGCTGCTGTGAAATGATATGCTCACACTCTACTGCTTCTAAGGTATCCAGCAGGTCACGGCGCAAGCTTTTCATGTAGCTTTCGTGACCATAGTCGTCTTCGAAAAGAATGGCCTGCAGTTCGGTCAAGGTGCACAGTGCGCCTTTTCGGTCGATCAGATAGGCCAGCACTTCTTTGGTCTTGCTGTACTTAAATGCCATTGGTTTACCGTCGATATAGGCTTCAAAATTGCCAAAGGTTTGCAGCCGCACCCGTTTGCGTTTTGGAATCGGACGGCGCAGATCATATAGTTCTTTCTTTACTTTATCCACGGTAATAGGCTTAGTGAGGTAGCCGCTGGCATGCAGGTCATAGGCTTCTTTGCGGTACTCTTCAAAGCCGGTGGCAAATATAATATTGATATCCGGATTGCGCAGTTTGAGCTGTTCGGCCAGTGCTACGCCACTCATGCCCGCCATTTCTACGTCCAGAAAGGCAATATTGCATTCATGCCGCGCTACAAACTCCAGGGCATCCTCAGGGTATTCAAACCCGTTTAATTCTGCCTCCGGCGCTGCTTCGCTGATGACATCCATCAGGCCTTCCAATGCTATACGTTCATCATCTACTGCTATGATTTTCATCTTGTATTTCTAGCCTCCTTTACGGGAATGGTCACAACGGCAACGGTACCGTCTGCCGAACTGGTAATATCCAAACTGCCGCCCACCATTGCCTGCAGGCGCTGTTTGATATTACGAATCCCTACATGTTCTTTGCCATCTTCCATATAATGCTCCGGATCAAAGCCCACGCCGTTGTCTCGAACGGTAATCAGCACACGATCTGCTGTTCTGCGAGTAGAGATGGTCACCACCCCGCCGCCTCGTTTTTTGGTTACGCCGTGTTTTACCGCATTTTCTACCAGTGGTTCTACGGTCAGTGGCGGTATTTTAAAGTCAGTGACTTCAATATCATATACGATGTCCAGCTTCTCCCGGAAACGAATCTGCTCTAATGACAGATAGGTTTGGATATGCTGGTATTCTGCACTAAACGGAATCGGTGCATTTTTTTCAATAGACAGCATATTACACCGCAAATACTCAGCAAAGCTGCTGACTGCCTCTTGTGCTGTTTCCGGCTCTTTGCGATACAAATGATAAATAGTATTGAGCACGTTGTACAGAAAATGTGGCTTAATCTGCGACAGCATAATGGCAATACGGCTGTCTTCCAGTTCTTTTTCTAACTTTTTAGCACGAGCAGACGCACGATAATCGATTAAAATGCTTTTTGCCGCTGCGATAATGTGTACCACAAACAAGATAGAAAATACAATTTTTGTGCATGGTGTACGCCAAACAATGTGATTCCCTACACCGGCGATATCCAGCAAAAACGCAGAAAACAGCAGTAGCGCTGAAATTGGCACAAGCCGTTTGCCGGACGGACGCAGCAGCTCTTTTACACATCCGATTGTAAAGATTGGGCATAAAATAATCTGTGAAACTACCCAATAAGGCATTGTATCATAGATTACGGTCACACCGGTAAACGATAACAGGATAAAAACACTGTCTAAAATTGCTATCAGCAACACAGCTGTCTTTGCCGCTGTTCGTATTTTGCCAACAAATATATCGCTTACAAAATGACATAGGCAAAAGGCTGCCAACATCATGCATAACTGACCGACATACGTATTTAAAACATTTAAGTCACTCCAATAGGAGATGTCTATGCTGTCAAAGACCACATATCCGCTAAAAGCGAACGTCATCAGCCCTAATTTCAGCATCATTCCGGCGATTGGAAGCTTGAGAATTACGGCAGCAATCACAGCACCCAATATCATCAGCGATGCTACAAACAATGCCATCCCCAGTATTCTCGTTTTCTCGCCGTAAGCAGCTAAATTTTGCTCCAAGAGATTCCAATCAACAGGGTCAGAACACAATGTAGTCAGAAAATCGTTGTAGGCTGTTTTATTGCCATACATATGTGGATTTTCTAAATAGATTTCCACAACATCATCCGTTCCAATATAAGGAACGAGAGTGGCTCTCCATTCTCTGGCACAAATAGATGCGAATACTTCTGTGGGCAAATCTGGAATAGAAAGCACATCATCTATAAAGATCTGTTCCCCATTGACTTTTATGGCTACACCAATGTGATTGCTATAAAAGTTTAACAGCCATCCTTCTTGCATTTCTCTCGAGAACGTCCCCCGCAAGAACAAGGACTTTTCTCGTGCAGAAAGTTCTGTATCTTCCGTCAGCGTCTGCCAGTTCTCGCCATCGTAGCTGTATTCTCCGATTAATTGTTGCGGCATTGGGATCGGTAAAAATGCTTGATAATTGCCAACGGTAACTGTAATCAGGCACACAATACCCAAAAGAAACGGTATGGCAAATCCGATATATTCCAGATACGTTTTTTTTATTTTCATAGGATTCTCCCCATGCACATTCAAATTATTATTTCGTTACGAATTCACTTTATAACTGCAGTTTGTACATAGCGTTATGCATTCCATGGCTCGTCTGTGCTTATGGCATTGCAGCCACATACAATGATATTATAGTAAATAGTTGTACAAAATGCAAATATCCCTCTACGAAAAAAGAGGATACCGATTCGGTATCCTCAAAATCATTATATGCATAAGCAATGCTCTATTGTACTGTTTGTTTTTTCGCACGATCCAGCACTTTTTTGTACGGTGCAATCATGCCTTCGTTCATTTTATTCCCCATTTTCCCTTTGAGTTTTGGATTGGAGAGCAGCGCACCTACCAAGTACATTTTGACTACCATGCCTTTTTTCTTCTGCGGGAAGTCATATTGCCCATGCGCTTTATAAAACTTATGGTCAGCCTTCATCATGCCCTGCATCAAATAAATCAAGTCACGGAATATTTTCATCCCACCGATGCCATAAAAGTTCTGTGGCTGTACATAACGATACGTTAGTGCGTACTGCAATTTAGCCGCCAGAGCATCAATTTCTTCATTGGGATGAAACTCGTCCGTTGCAACGCCGGCCAGGAAATTGCCGCCTACCTCACTGCGTGCCTCCACGATCATCTGCAAATTGTATTCTTCGCTGTAATTGCCACTAATCAAATAGCCTACCGGCATACCCATGGTTACCGTACGATGCCCGTTGCAAAATTCGCGGTCATTGTACTGTTTAAACACCGCACCCATGGAGTGATCTTTGATTTTAAACGCAAATACCATAGCATCTGCTGTCTGAATCTGATTGCGCAAAAATTCGTCAAACCCGTCAGTATAAATGCACTTCCCGGATACAGCGCAATTAAAACAGCCCAGACACCCGCCTTTTATCGGATACTCTCGAATATTCACCACACGGCTTTGAATGGCAAGCTTCGCCTGAAAACGTGCAATCATCTGCTGCAATTGTACATTATCCGCTTCGCAATCGGTAATAATCACCACATCGCCCGACTGTTTTGGTTCAACCGTCTCTGCAGGCAAGGTAACCGGTACCTGTTTCGCCGGTGTATTTTTCACAGAGCTTGGCTCACAAATCTGCTGCGCAACACACCAGACAACATATTGCATAAAATCACGTGCTTCTTTCTGTCCTTTTTCTGTGAGCAAATCATCCATATCAGCAGATAAACCGCGGATATAGTTCAGCCCCAGGTCATGGCAATTGTCCTCAATATAGCGATGTGCTGTTACATCATAAAAATGTTTGGAGGTAGAAATCTGTGTTGCAAATTTACCTTTTAAATCTGCTCCGGAGGCTTTTAAAAGCTCTATAAATCGATGCAACTGACTCGGAGCGATAAATGTATACACCGGATAAGAAAACAGCAGCAAATCCGCTTTTTGTACCGCCTCGATGGCAGGCGCAAAATCCCGTTCTAACAGCTTGATTCTTTGCCCTACGTGCAGAATCTCAAAACTATGCTCAGGGAATTGCTGCTGCAAATATAAACTTGTCTGTAGTGTAATACTATAGTCTCCTTTTGGGCTACCGTTCAGTACTAAAATATGCATGTTCAAACACCCCTATATACGATTCTATTTTTTTCGTTTTAATTTCGCAAAAATTAGCCATATACGAAAAATGAGGATACCTTATTTGGTATCCTCAAAATTATGGAGCGGAAGACGAGATTCGAACTCGCGACCCTCGCCTTGGCAAGGCGATGCTCTACCACTGAGCCACTTCCGCATATACACTATAAAATTGGTGCGGGTGAAGGGACTTGAACCCCCACGGTGAAACCGCCAGATCCTAAGTCTGGTGCGTCTGCCAATTCCGCCACACCCGCAAAAAGAAAAGAGAATGCGCTATCCGCGACTCGAACGCGGGACACCCTGATTAAAAGTCAGGTGCTCTGCCGACTGAGCTAATAGCGCATATGGCTGGGGTGGCAGGGCTCGAACCTACGAATGCGGGAGTCAAAGTCCCGTGCCTTACCACTTGGCTACACCCCATCGAAGGTTTCATTCGCTTACCTAATGCTACCAGAAAAAAATGTAATAAGAGGGTGGATGATGGGGATCGAACCCACGAATGCCGGAGCCACAATCCGGTGTGTTAGCCACTTCACCACATCCACCATATTCAAGAAAACCATGTGCCAGGAGGGACTCGAACCCCCGACCCTCGGCTTAGAAGGCCGATGCTCTATCCAGCTGAGCTACTGGCACACATTGGAGCGGGTGATGGGAATCGAACCCACGTAGCTGGCTTGGAAGGCCAGAACTCTACCATTGAGCTACACCCGCAACACCTTATCCGTGTCAAAAAAAATAAGTATCGGGGTGGAGGGATTCGAACCCCCGGCCCCATGGTCCCAAACCACGTACTCTACCAAACTGAGCCACACCCCGTTACTAACTGTCTTGACGACGAGAATTATATTAACACATTATCTTTTGTTTGGCAAGTCTTTTTTTCATATTTTCCAAAAAATTTTTCATTTTTTTCTGCAGGCAATGTCAAAAGCCCCCAGGACGCATTTTGCATCAGCATATTGCCGGTACTCATAGAGCCCGGGTTGATGATATTGACTTCCCCCGGCTCATATACAGCAACATGCGTATGCCCGTACAGGATATAGTCTACACCCAGTTCTAAGCCTCTATAGTAAAGATTCTGCAATGTCTGTTTTACTTGATATCTGTGGCCATGGCAAATCATAATACGCCAATCTCCCAGCGAAACGATTTGTTCTTCCGGGTCAGCTTGCCCATCATCACAATTTCCGCGTACAATATATGCCGGTATCCCCAATTCGTTGGCTATAGCATGGCCATCCTTGGCATGATCACCCAAAAACATCAGATGGGTAATCCCCGGTTCTTGCTGAATTTCATGCACTGTCTCTTGCCAATTTCCATGGGTATCACTGACGATTGCAATTTTATATTCTACAGATTCTATCATTCGGCATCACCTTTATTATTTATACTATACACTGCTGCATTATAAACTGCGAATAATTTCTACCGCTTTGCGATTGGCCATTCCTCTATGGCTGATTTCATTTTTTTCTTCCATTGAAAGTTCAGCAAATGTTTTTCCTAGCTGTGGCACATAAAACAACGGATCATACCCAAAGCCGCCTTCTCCTTGCAGTGTGTGCAATAAAGTCCCTCTGCAAATGCCTTCTGCTGTAAATTCTCTTCCATCAGGCAATACGATAGCAATGGCGCAGAAAAACTGTGCACCGCGCTCTTTATCCGGCACACCTTGCATCAATTCCAATACTTTCTGATTGTTGGCTGTATCATCGTGCCCTTCACCTGCAAATCGGGCAGAATAAATACCGGGCGCACCATCCAAATAATCCACCATCAAGCCGGAGTCATCGGCCAAAGCCGGTTTGCCGGTTGCAGTGCATACTGCACGGGCTTTCTTTAATGCATTTTCTGCAAACGTGGTGCCGTCCTCTACGATTTCACCAATCTGCGGATACTCTTTCATGGATTGCACTTGAATATTTAATTCTTCTAACAGATGCTGAAACTCTGCAATTTTCCCTTTGTTTCCACTGGCTAAAATAAGTTCTGTAATCATAGTTTCTCCTCAAAATTCATAAGAATCCTATTACGGTTGTAATATATATTTTTTTCCGGAAGCACTCATATATAAATTGCCTTCATAATGGGCCTCTGCCTCTCTGCGCAGCTGGTTCAAATTGTGTTCCGGCGAAAAATGTGTCAAAATCAAGTTCTGCACTCCGCTGTGTTGTGCAAGCTGTGCTGCTTGTCGCGCAGTCATATGGGTATCACCGCGTTCCGCCAATTCATATTCTTTTAGGCTTGCTTCTGCCAAAAGATATCGGCTATCTTTGCAACTTGCATTCAATGATGAAAACCAGCCTGTGTCCGCTGTATAGGTCAATACTTTTTCCCCGGACACAAACAACTGCACCCCATAGGTCGGAATCTGATGCTGTACAGAGAAAAACGCCAGTTGAAATAAGCCAAAATCATTGACTGTCGTTTTCGCCTCACTCAAATTTACTACCATAAATACATCGTCCCAGGATTCAAATTCTGCCTTTAAAGACTCGGGACCTTCCGGCAGATACAAAATCACCGGCTCTGTACGCAGCCCCTCTCTCATTTGATATTTGAGCGCCTGACGCAAACAATACAAGTCACTGTAATGATCATGATGCAAATGACTGATGATTACCATACCCAGCTTGGTCGCATCGGTATATTTCAACGCTTTGCTGAACGCTCCATTCCCACATTCCAGTATCATTTGGTAGCCATCGATATCCAGCAGATAGCCGCTGCATGCACTATTTGCCGGCGCATATGCTCCGTAATTGCCCAAAACCGTTAACTCTACCATCTATCAGTTCCTCCCGGTGACCATATCTTTCCAGTATAGAATAGTATACAAGATTTCTCGTCAATTGTATAGCGGTATATTTTGTTGTTTTTTGTATAATTGTTGTCGTAAAAGCAACTATTCGTCACTACCCACTTGCATAATCTTGCAAAAAACGATAAACTAAATACAGTGCTGAGACTGCTTGCACTGTAAAACACGAAACAATCTAATTATATAATTTCTGGAGGTATTTGATATGAAAGTATCTGTTAACTGGAATGAACGTATGACATTTGTAGCCAATACAGAATCCGGCCATAGCGTAACAATGGACGCAGCGCAGCCTGCCGGCGATAATTGCGGGCCTCGTCCAACCGAACTCTTGCTGTGCGGTGTAGGCGCTTGCTCTTCTATGGATATTGTAGAAACCATGAAAGAACGCGGACAAAACTTAAAATCTTTAAAAGTAGAAGTACGCGGTGAACGCCCAAGTGAATATCCAATGCCTTTCACCGATTTATATCTGCACTATATCGTAGAAGGCGATATCGACCCTGCACTGATGAAAGCATGTCTGCAGGAATCTATGAACCTGTACTGTGCTGCTGCGCTGTCCTTAAAAGCGATGAAACATGTAACATTTGAATTAAACGGTGACACATACAAAGTGTACGAATAATCTGATTTCTAACAAATAAAGCAAAAGAATAACACAAAAGACCACTTATCGCAGTTGCCTTTTTCAAGGCAGCTGTATAAGTGGTCTTTTATTATCTGATATTATATTCTACTGCATTTTCCGCGCATCAAACTTCATCATAGACAAAATAGCCGCAGCACCAATACAAATACATGCATAGGTAGCACCGGCGTCTGCACTGATCAGCCCACGCCAAACAGCCAAATAAATTACAAAACGAGCAAAGTTCGATACAATATCATAAAGATCCAGGTTTTGACCTGCTTCTTTTGCTTTTTTGCGCATAGCCTCCCCGGTTTCACTGGTTTCAACAGGTATCGATATTATACTGCTAATAAAAAGCAATGCGTACAGCAAAGGAATTTCGCCGGTAGCAGTGTAAACCATATAAGTCAGTGCACCTTCCAGCGATGCAGCTAATATATAACTAAAAATCAGCATAAGTTCTCCCTCCATTACTCTTATAGTTTATCATAATAAAATATTCTTTTCATTAAAAGTTTGCAAAAAAATTTATACTTTGTTATACTTTAATACAGCAATTATAGAAATAAGCCATCGATTGTGCTTTAAGGAGGCGTAAACAATATGTTAATTACAGCTGAAACAGGTATCAAAGAATGCGTTCAGAAATATCCTAAAACTGCTGCTGTATTCATGGAATTCGGCATGGGCTGCTTAGGTTGTGCTGCTGCTCATTTCGAAAACATCGAACAGGGCGCTGTAGTACACGGTATCGATGTACCGGCTTTACTGGAAGCGTTAAACAAAGCTGCAGAACAGGCTTAATTGTCCTATAGGTAAAAGCAAAGACCTCTTGCATGATGCAGGAGGTCTTTTTGTTTTCCTGTCGTTATATTACCCCGACCTGTTAGTCCTAAACTAAAAGTTCATCCAGTTTTTGCTGAATCCGTGTTTGCACCAGAGAAGCAATCTCCACTGTTTTCAGATCCTTAAACTCTTCATAATAAATCGGCGGCAAGAAATGTACTTGTGCAGTTACCGGTGTCAACTGCAAGCTGTTAAATGCTTTATAGGTATCCACTAACACCACCGGTACAATTGGCATTTTGGAATTCACAGAAATTTTAAAGCAGCCTGCCTTAAACGGAATCAAACTGTTTTTCTTTTCTTTTGTATATCCCGATTCCGGAAATAAGATATATCGTCTGCCCGCTGCCACTTCCTCGGTAATGGCCTTAATCACACCCACTGCTTTGCGTGGATTGTTGAGTTCCAAGCGTTTGCCGCGCATCATATCGATAATTTCACGAATAAAAATGGTATAAGACTTGGCCTCATCCATGACTACAGTACAGGTGTTGTCATGCATGGCTACAATGGCATAAGCATCCAGTTTCCCTTGATGATTTGGACACATCAAATACCCGCCTTCCTGCGGTAAATGCTCCATACCATGCCCTTCTAAGCGAATATGCCCGGTACGCAAAATTTCATCGGTAATCCATTTTAAATAAGCATAGTTTTCTTTTTCCGAATAAGGTTCTTTTGCAATCAATTTGCGCATATGCCCGATTATTCCAGGCAAACGATACAGATTGCGCCCAACTACATACACTAATCTCCACATATTCTACCTCTTACCTTACACCCCAACGGTTCTACTAAAACATTGTAGAGCATTATACTACAAAGATTGAGAAAATGCTATTATATACACAAAAATACCCGGAAGAAAATTTTCTCCCGGGTATCATATGCTTATTCACACTGTAATGCTGTAATGGCAATCATGTCTACGACATCCTGTACACTGCATCCGCGGGACAAATCATTGACCGGTTTGGCCATACCTTGCAGGATTGGCCCGATAGCAGATGCATTGGCAAAACGCTGTACCAATTTGTAGCCAATATTGCCGGACTGTAAATCCGGGAATACCAATACATTTGCCTTCCCTGCCACTTCGCTTCCCGGAGCTTTTTTGTCCGCTACCGACTGTACCACTGCTGCGTCTAATTGCAGTTCGCCATCTACCATCAAATCAGGACGTCTTTCTTTTACCATAGCCAAAGCTTGTGTCACTTTATCCACGTTTGGATGAGCAGCTGAGCCTTTGGTAGAGAAACTCAGCATTGCTACTGTGGAGTCCCCGCCAATGAGGCTCTGTTTGGTTTCTGCACAACTGATTGTAATATCCGCTAATTGTTCTGCGGTTGGGTCCGGATTTACTGCACAGTCGCCAAAAATAAATACACCATTGTCGCCATAGGTATCTTCCGGCAAAATCATTACGAAGGCACCGGATACAGTATTGATCCCTTTTTTGGTTTTCACTGTATGCAGCGCAGCACGCAGCACATCGCCTGTGGTATTATCGGCACCGGCCAGCAGACCATCTGCCATGCCTTTCATCAGCATCAGATTACCGAAGTATAACGGATTACGTACGGTTTGAGCCGCTTTTTCCGGTGTCATACCTTTGTGCTTGCGCAGCTCATAAAAGAACTCTGCAAAGTCATCCAAATGTTCACTGCCGGCAATATCTACTACAGTTACACCATCCAGCAAAAGCCCTTCTTTTTCGGCCAAAGCAATAATTTCTGCTTTATCACCAAGCAGAATAGGCTCTGCCAAACCTTCCTGCGCCGCAATGACAGCACCTTTTAATGTGCGCAGCTCATTGCCTTCCGGCAATACAATTTTCTTTTTATTGGCTTTCGCTTTTTCTTTGAATGTATCCAGTAAACTCATTTTGCATCCTCCTATATTTTCTTTGCTTAATGCGATCTTATAACTGTGCAGCCAATTGTTCTACTTCTTCGGCAATGGTCAGTTCTTCATTGGTTGGTACAATCCACACTTGTACGCGGGCACCATCGGCATGAATCGCGCACTCCTCACCGCGAACATTATTTTTCGCAGCATCGATTGCAATCCCCAAGAACTCCATATCGGCACAAATATCTGCACGGGTTTCTTTGCTGTTTTCACCAATCCCTGCTGTAAATACAATGGCATCTACGCCGTTCATCTCCGCAATATAACTGCCAATATATTTTTTGGCACGGTGAATCAGAATATCTCTGGCAAGTTTGGCATCTTGATTGCCTTCGGCAATGGCCGATTCAATATCACGCAAATCACTGGAATAGGCAGACACACCTAAAAGCCCCGATTCTTTGTTCAAAATACGGTCCATTCCGGCTGCGTCGATCTGCTCTTTCTGCATCAAATACAATACCGCCGTAGCATCGATATCACCGCAGCGGGTACCCATCAGCATGCCCTCATGGGGTGTAAAGCCCATAGAAGTGTCCACCACTCGGCCATTCTTTACAGCAGTGATACTAGAACCATTGCCCAAATGACAAGTAATAATTTTCAATTCTTCGATTGGTTTGCCCATCAGTTCTGCCACACGATGGGACACATATTTATGTGATGTGCCGTGGGCGCCATAACGACGAATTTTGTGCTTTTCTGCGTAATGTTTTGGCAAACCGTACGTATAGGCTTCCGGTGCCATTGTCTGATGAAAAGCTGTATCAAATACTGCAATCTGCGGTTTCCCAGGCATCATGACAGAACATGCATCAATCCCTTTCAAGTGCGCAGGATTATGCAGCGGCGCCATTGCACCATATTCACGTATTTTTTCATAAACATCTTCGGT
>JAFNVD010000190.1 GCA_017383785.1 Peptococcaceae bacterium
AAGTAATATACATGCCAGACATTTGTATGAACGATTAGGCTTCGTACAGCTTGGCGTTATTCCCGGTGGTTTTAGAATGAAAGACGGTCATTACGAAAATATTTGTCCGTATTATCACGAATTGTGATGAAACAATAGAAAATCAGTGCTCTGCCGTAGTGATAATGCTGTGGTAGAGCATTTTTTATGTTAATTGTGCAGAAAAAATGTCAATTTTGCATCGATACTTTACTTTAAATTAGAGTGTGATATAATGGATGCAACGTGGAAAAATGTACACCAGGGGGGGATAAAAATGCGACGTAATTTAGCAATTATTTTAGCAGCAGTGCTTATGTTATTTGGTTGTACAACTCCTGCTGCACAGGAAAATAACAGTACAGCTGAGCAAAATGAAGTTCCACAAGAAAGTGCAGTGCAGTGGATTGTAGAGCCGGGCGGCCCGATTATGGGTACAGGCGATTTGAAATTCGGTATAAACTTTAGGGTGCAGCAGGAGACTATTCCTCAGTCGCAAGCCGTTGATGACTTATCACATCAGTCAATAACACTCTACAATTTTACATCGATGGATGTAGAGATTGTGTCTACCGATCATGCTTGGACTTACCATGTATATCGTATTACGGATGGGCAGAAAGAAACATTGTATAGTCAGGAAATCTACAATGAGGACAATCCATTTTACAGCGGTAAATTGCCATCCCGCAATTTTGCATATAACAGATTTGATGTACCGTACTGGACAGAAGAAACTGCCCAACCCGGAACATACAAAATCGTATTAGAACACCCGGATTTGCTTTTGTATCGTGATGAGGATGGAGAATTGCAACGTTTCCGATTTGCTGAGGGCACTGCCCCGGGTTTATGCTTTGAAAGTGAATTGACAATAGAGTAGGAGCTTGTTTATGAAAAAGGCTAGAATGATTTTATTTAGTATCATTACACTATTTCTTGTCACATGTTTAGGGTGCCAAAACACAACAATGGATAGTAAAGAGGAACCTTCAACAGGAGAACTCAAAAGTGTTGCTGTATGGTATTATGATGACAATCAAAAAGTATGGTATAATGAAGCAGAAGATATAGAAACATTTGTAAATGTTTTAAAAGAACTTTCATTGGAACAAACGGTGAAAATTTCAGATATGCCACCTCGGTATCCGGGCTTAGCAATAGAATTGAGCCTGGCAAATGATGAATCCTACAAGCTTGTTGTTTATGGTGGTGACGCACTAGCAATCGAACAAACAAATACAGAAAGTGGGCAGATAGAATATGCACATTACACCGTAGATTGTATGGATTTGATAAATTTGGCTGAGCAGAAAAGAATGCAGTATGATGAGAAAGAATAATAGGGGGGCTATGCATGAAGAAAAATTGGTTTGTATTGTTTATATTGTTTGCGGTGCTTTTGGCTGGCTGTACCAAGAACAACGTTGAAGTATATGACGAAAATCCGCTACCTCTTGAGCCGGTTGTGGTGGAATATTACGACAGTTTAGGTATTAACGATGAAGTGAGAAAAACTGCGGAGGCCGTGTATGTAACGTATACGCTGCAAAACGAGAAGAAGGTTACATTGCGTTTACCTCATTATTGGGAAGATCTCTATGTGATTCAAGAGAACAGTGGCATTGATGTGTATGAAAAATACAATTATGATGCATCGGGACAGTGGGAAATGGGATTGTTGTGGCGTATTGATATGATTGCGAAAGATGAATCGGATTGGCTGTATGACCTATATGCAGACCCATATACCGAGTATATTGGGGCAAACAGTGCTATTATAGGGACAGATACCGAATATCTGTATATGCTCTCGTTACCGACCGATGTCCAAAGTGTACCGGGAGTAGTCCATAGTTGGGAATATTACAGTGCTGCAATGGACAACAAAGACAAATTTATTGCTGATTTTCTGGCAGTGAATAATATTACAGTAAACGAAAAAGCACCAAAATTGAATTAGAAAACGAATGCTCTGCCATAGGGATAAAACTGTGGTAGAGCATTTTTTATGTCAATTGTGCAGAATAATTGTCAATTTTGCATCGACACTTTACTTTAAGTTAGAGTGTGATATAATGGATGCAATGTGGAAAAATGTACACCAGGGGGGGATAAAAATGAATGACAGAAAAGAACGCAAAATATTTCGTTTATTACCGTGTTACAGAAATGATATTTTAGCTTTGGAAGCTTGGCTGGAAGATATGGCCGCCGAGGGGTATATGCTCCGATGCCAACCGCCATCATAAACAGGGCGTGGAGAGAGATGTTCGAGAGACCGAGAAACAGCTTTTCGTTATCCCGCAGGAACTCGGAACCGAAGCGGCACAGGCCGTAGATAGCCAGCATCCACGGCAGGGCTCTGCCGTCGGGGGTATACCCGCGGCGTCCCACGCGAATAAGCAGGAACACCAGAATGGCCAGCGTAAAGGCACCCTCCACCGGCACCACGGGGAAACGGTAGCTCTCCGCCTGAATGCTCCACAATCCCCACGAGCAGGGATAGCCGTAGCAGCAACCGGTGAAGAGGCAGCCAAGCCGTCCCAACACGTGAAAGGCGGTGATGGATACCGCCAGCAGATCGGCGGTGTGTCCATAGGGCAGATCGAACACCGCCCCCAGCAGAAGAGCAAACAGCGGCAGATACACAAAGCCCACACACAGATTGACCTCCATCCCGTAGCGCCCCGATGCAAAGC
>JAFNVD010000191.1 GCA_017383785.1 Peptococcaceae bacterium
AATCATACGGCTATGGTTTGGAATCTGTTGTGCTGTTTTAAAGCGACACAATTTTGCATAATCCTCAAAAAAATTGGAACGGTTATACAAGGTATCCCTCTGCAAATGCAATTTTTCCGCAATGACATTTAATGCAGTGGTTTTACCTGAGCCATTTCCACCATAAAAAATAGTCACAGGTGCAAATTCAATTTCTCTCATCTGATGCCGAGACAATACCTGAAACGGATACACAGTGTCATAGCATGTATGTTTCACTTCGTGGAGAAACGCATATTCTGTTTCGATATGTGGAAATTCAAATTGAGATAAATAAATCATATTTGCCACCTCATCTTTCACTTACTTAATTTACTTATACTCCGTTATTCATTCTCCATTTTCTGTTCTTCACTTTTTTCCTTTTCTTTCATCGACTCACGGTCATACCATGTACCAAACACACCGGCAATCAAATCAAAAATCATCGCTAGAAAATCATGCTGTAAAAATTCTAGCACTGCAAAAACAAATTCACATAAATTCCGCCAAAGTGCTTTTAACAGATGCTCGTCCTTTTTCATGCAATGTATTCCTCCATTTCATGCAAAAAGCATTATCCTAAAATACTGTTTCTCTAATGATTGTTTTAGAATCATTATATCATAGCTAATGATTCTAAAAAAGAACTATGCACAATTGACACTATTTCTGCACAATTAGCAACAAAAAAGCCCCTATCCGCAGATAGAGGCTGTCGTATTACATATTGTTCTGTACATATTCCAGCAGGGCTTTTCTGTCGCCTTTTTTGCCGGCAAAGTTTTGTTCTGCTTCCGGGGAATCTGCATTTAGAATCAGGAAGAAGTCCATGCCCAGTTCGGTAGATGGGAAATCTTTTACCAGGCTGTCGCCAATCATCATGCATTCAGCCGGATTCAGATTGTATTTGTCGCAAATCTGCTGATAATAGTTCAGGTTTGGTTTGCTGTAGTTGTAAGTTTCAAAGCTAGTGATATCTTTCCAAGGGATATCTGCTAAGCCGCTCCAGCGTACTCGTTCTTGATTGGCAATCAAAGGCACTACCGGTGTGGTAGCTACAATGAGCTCATAGCCTTTTTCCTGCAGCAAACGTACGGCGTTCTGCATATCCTGATCCGGTACATAATCATCACCGATGTGAGTGTAGTCAGTCTGATAATATACGGTAATCACCGGTTCAATTTCTTCACGGGTATAGCCGCTGGCTTTTTCGAAGCTTTCCCAAAACACATCATAATTGGTACGGCTGCCATCACTGTGTTTCATCATTTCTCCACCATAGCCAACCGCTTTCACCAAATCTTTGCCTTTTCCCGGATAGCGCTGTTCCAAAAAAATTACCATGCGTTTGATATATTCGTTTTCAAAAGCGCTTTCTCCCATGTTGAGCAAGGTACCATCCATATCAATCAATACTGTTTTGATTGCCATTATCTTCACCTCATCTAATCCTTCACTACAGTTATATTGTTTTTTATTGATTCATAGAGGTTATTATACCACAAAGCAGTAAAATGCACAGCCTAAATAAAAATATACTTAAAAGTTTATGCGATTGGTTTTTTCAAACATCTTGATTAGTGCACAGCCGAGTATCAGACCTGCCAACCCCTGAACACTGTTTGCCGGAATATTTACTATAGAAGGCACGAATCCATACAAAAAGCCTTCAAACACAAAATAGCCAAGTACCATTACTAACTCGGCAGCAATCCCTGCAACGATTCTGGATGGCTGAGTGCCAATTATATTGCAGAACAGCTGAAAACCGTAATGAGCAACAAGTGCCATAAGACCTTTAATTATAAATGTCGCGGGTGCATATATCACATAGCCTGAAAATAAATCGGCAAGTGCCGATCCTGCCCCCGCCGCCAAAAATCCATAAAACGGAGGCAGCATCCACCCGGCAAGTAAAACGATACCATCGCCTAAATTCAAGTATCCCTTTAATGGAGATGGTATCCGAATCATCATTGTTGCAATACAAACTAGAGCAGCAAACATAGCAGACATTACAATTTTTCTCGTAATATTGCTTTCTTTCACAGTCAATTCCCCCATTCAGCATCTAGATTTCATGATCTACTATTGATGCACTTACTGTATTAGTATATAATAAATCTGATATTATCGAAATAATCAAAAAAGGAGAATTATATATTACCAGATGAAGCATATCATTGATTTTAACAGCGCAACACCTGCTTATCAACAATTGTATTTGCAGGTTCGAGAAGATATTATAAACGGCATCTATCCTTTCGGAAGCAAACTGCCATCAAAACGCACAGTTGCACTAAACAGCAATATAAGTACCGTAACGGTAGAACACGCCTATGCCTTGCTTTGTGAGGAAGGTTATATTGAGGCACGGGAGAGAAGCGGATATTTTGTAATTTTTCAGGCAGACAACGGTTTTATAAGTGTCTCCGCCCCCAATATCCTCCAAAAGCCACAAAGTGCTGCTCACATGCAAACCAATACCGATTTTCCCTTTTCAGTACTTGCCAAAACAATGCGCAAAGTTATCAGCGATGCGGGAGAACGTATGCTTGTGCGTTCCCCAAATCTAGGTACGCTTGAGTTGAGAGAAGCAATCCGCACTTATTTAGCACAAAACCGCGGCATCCTTGCTGACACCGAACAAATCATAATCGGTTCAGGCTCTGAACATTTATATACTTTGCTGGTAGAATTGCTCGGACGAGAATGTGTGTATGCGATTGAATCACCGTCCTATAAGAAAATTGAGCAAATCTATCAAGCATCTGATGTCAATTTGGAGCAGCTTCCTCTGACACAAGACGGCATTGATAGTCTTGCGCTAAAAAACAGCACAGCGGATATTCTGCATATTTCACCTTACAGAAGTTATCCAAGCGGTGTTACTGCAAGTGCCTCTAAACGGCACGAATATCTTCGATGGGCAGAAAAAGGGATCCGCTATATTATCGAGGACGATTTTGAATCAGAATTTTCAGTTTTGAGAAAGCCGGAGGAAACTTTGTTTTCACACTCACTCAGAGACAATGTCATCTATATGAATACCTTTTCAAAAACAATCTCGCCATCTTTTCGTATCGGGTATATGATACTGCCTAAAACGCTGGCTGCAAAATATCAAGAAAAACTCGGTTTTCTTTCTTGCACTGTACCAACTTATCTGCAACTGGTTTTAGCCGAGCTAATCATCAACGGTGATTTTGAAAGACATATCAACCGCATACGTCGTGCAAAAAGAAAACAGCAAACGGAATAAACGAGGCTCCAAACGGTGTCTCGTTTTCGTCTTTTAGAATCGTTCCACTATTATTTTATTTTTAGTACTTGACATTACATAGTAGCTGGTATAACATATGTCTTGTAAGGAGGTGGTCGTTTTGAATGCACAGTTCAAAAAAGGTGTATTGGAGCTGGTGGTATTGCTTTCTCTGGCCAAAAAAGATATGTACGGCTACGAAATTGTCAGCGAAGTATCCAAAATTATTGAGGTAAATGAAGGTACCATTTATCCTCTGCTCAAACGATTGACCAATGAAAAATATTTTGAAACTTATTTACGGGAATCTACCGAAGGGCCGCCTCGTAAATATTATCACCTCACCAAAGTCGGCGAGATGTATAAAGACGAATTAAAAAATGAATATCTCGTTTTCCATGAAAGCGTTATGAATTTTATCAAGGAGTGTGATTAATCGTGAACAAAACAGAATTTTTGACTTTACTGGAACGACGCCTAATTATGCTCAACAATGCAGAACGGGACGATTTGATCAGTGAATACGCACAGCATATCGATATGAAAGTAGCCAGTGGATTGTCGGAAGAAGATGCCATTGCCGATTTTGGCGATCCGGAAGAGCTTATCAAGGAGCTATTGGATGTATATCATTTAAACCCAAACTACAATCCCAACATCGTATACACTGCAGAATCTGCTACGCAAAACAGCAATCACTCTGACGATGGCAAACCTTCTGTAGTGCAGACGGTACTGGCCGGCAGCCGCAAATTTGGCTCTGCCTGCAAGCAAAAAACAGTATCCTGCAAAACACAATTGTCACAGGCATTTGATAAGAAAAAGGCGAAAAAGAACGAAAAGGACTATGCCAATAGTGATAAAGCAAAAACACCGCGGAGTGATATGGCACTGCCTCACGTGTCTGTCGGGGCATTGGGTAACACGGTACTTTCCTGGTGCAAAACAGTGCTGCGATGGTGTTTGAAACTGGCTGCATTTTGTATTC
>JAFNVD010000022.1 GCA_017383785.1 Peptococcaceae bacterium
AAGCATACAAATGCAACATCAAAGCGGCGATTAAAGAAGACGAACAGACATAGTAGAGTCATGGTTTAAAGTTTGACAGGGCACTTTTGAGTGTCCTGTTTTCTTTTTCTTCTTCAAGATTTCACGATAAAGATATTGTTTCTATCATCATTTTCGAGTAAAATAAAATATTATGGCTGTTATGCTTGCGTGGCACAATAGGCGGCCTAGCATAGATAGGAGAGAACTCAATGCGAGACTGGATAGAAGATCATTTGTTAGGAAAAGTAGAAAAACCGCTGCGTTATCAAGGCAATGAGATGAATGCAGTGCATAAAGATTGGGATAGTACTTCATTGCGTATGGTGTTTGCCTTCCCCGATGTATATGAAATCGGTATGTCCCATTTGGGGCTGAGTATTTTATATCATCAGGCCAATGCTATGGAAGATTGCTTGATGGAGCGTGTATTTACTCCATGGACCGATATGGAAGGGTTAATGCGCCAGCATAATATTCCGTTGTTTAGTTTGGAAAGCTATCGTCCTGTAAAGGAATTCCATGGAATTGGTTTTACATTGCAGTATGAAATGAGCTACACCAATATCTTAAATATGCTGGATTTGGCCGAGATTCCGCTGCGCCGTCGTGATCGCAGCGATGAGGATCCATTGGTGTTTATGGGTGGGCCATGTGCATACAATCCGGAGCCTTTGGCAGACTTTGCTGATGTGATTCTGATCGGTGAAGGGGAAGAGATGAATATTGAGTTTTATCAGGTATGGGCGGATCATTTGAAACGCAATCATGGTAAAATGAATAAAAAAGAACTGCTGGATGAAGTGGTGAAGATTCCGGGTGTATATATTCCGCAGTTTTATGATGTTACTTATGATGATGTGGGGCATGTATTGGAGGTTACTCCAAATCATCCTGATGCGCCGTCTACGATTTACAAACGTGTATTAAAACATATGGACAATGCATTTTTCCCTGAAAATCCAATTGTACCGTATATGGATGTCATCCATGACCGTGCGATGCTAGAAGTACAGCGTGGCTGCACCCGTGGATGTCGATTCTGCCAGGCAGGGATGCTGTATCGTCCTGTGCGCGAAAAAACAGTGGACGAATTACGCTGCCAGATGCAAAATATTTTGCACAATACCGGGCATAATGAAGTGTCGCTGACTTCTTTGAGCACCAGCGACTATACTTGTGTGGATGTGCTCTTGCGTTCGTTGATTGCCGATGTAGAAGGCCGCAATGTAGGGGTATCTCTGCCAAGTTTGCGTGTGGACAACTTCTCTATGAATTTGGCCAATGAAATGCAAAAAGTACGCAAATCGGGGCTTACATTTGCACCGGAAGCAGGCACACAACGATTGCGTGATGTTATCAACAAAGGTGTACTGGAAGAAAATTTGGAAAGTGTGGCACGTACTGCATTTTCTAGTGGCTGGGGAAAAATTAAGCTGTATTTTATGATGGGCTTGCCTACAGAAACTGATGAAGATTTGGATGGTATTGCAGCATTGGCTTATAAAGTGTTGCAGATTGGGGATGAGGTGCGCAGAGAAAACGGTGGAAAAGGCCCTGCACCACAGGTGACGGTCAGCGTATCTTGCTTTATTCCAAAACCATTTACACCGTTTGAATTTGAACCACAGATTCGTGCAGAAGAACTGCGTCGTCGTCAGCGCTATCTGCGTGATAAATTTAAACATAAACGTATTTCGTTCAACTACCATGACAGCCAGGTAAGCTATATTGAAGCTATTTTTGCCAAAGGGGACAGACGATTGGGGGATGTGCTGTATCGTGCTTGGGAAAAAGGCTGCAAATTTGATGGCTGGGGCGAATATTTTTACATGGATTGGTGGATGGAAGCCTTTGCAGAATGCGGCATCGATCCGGAGTTTTATGCATATCGTGAGATTCCTTATGATGAAGTATTGCCATGGGATCATATTTCCAGTGGCGTACGCAAAGACTATTTGATCAAAGAGCATCAAAAGGCTATGCGTGCCGAAACGACACAAGATTGCCGCGTAGGGAAATGCCACGTATGCGGTGCGTGTCAGGATATCGATGCCAAATTGGATTTGAAAGGGGGCTGGCTCCGTGTTAATACGAATGCAGTTTCGCAAGACTAGAGCAGGACGATTTTTATCCCATCTGGATTTGATGCATACTTGGGAACGAGTTATTCGCCGTTCTCAGCTGCCATTGGGCTTTACCCAGGGGTTTAACCCGCATCCGAAAATGAACTTTGCATCAGCTTTGGCAGTAGGCACTACCAGTGATGCGGAATATATGGACTTGGAGTTTACCGAAGATTTGACTTTGGATCAAATTAGAGAAGCATTGTTTCCGGCTATTCCACCGGCATTTGAAGTGACGGACATGAAAATTGTACATGACAGAAAAGTACCGTCTTTGATGTCTATTATTCAGCGTGCCACCTATACACTTCGTTTAGAATATGTATCGGAAGTGACCCAGGCAGAGCTTGACAAAGCTGTAGAAGCGTTCTGGCAGATGGAACAAAACTTGATTTATCGTTTCAAAAAAGATAGTAAAGACAAAAAAACTGTGAATATTCGTCCGGGGGTATATACCATTGCGTTGCATCGTGAAGAAGGCACCGACAATAAACATGCGGTGCTGGAAATCGTTGTACAGAGTGGTAATGATGGTAATATTCGTCCGGAAGAAGTAGCGTACGGCCTTATGAACGCCGGTATGCCTTTGGTGCAGCAGGTGGTACGTATTCATCGTACAGGGCTGTATGCATTGGATGACGATGGCAATATGATTACTCCATTGCAGGCAGTAAATTAATCTAAGTGGCGCTGTAGCAGCGTCCCGTAATTATACAGGAGGGATACAATGGCACAGCAAATTATTATACAGCAAGAATTACATCAGATGCAGGCTGCCATTGTAGAAGATGGCCGTCTAGCAGAATATTATTTGCAGAAAGATGATGCTAGTCCTGCTGTAGGCAGTATTTATCGCGGTATTGTAGAAAGTGTATTGCCCGGCATGCAGGCTGCATTTGTAGATATTGGCTGGGAACGCAGTGCCTATCTGGCATTGGATGATATTGTGCAGAAGGATGATGCGGCTTGTCCAAATATCGGTGATATTTTAAAGGCTGGTCAATCGCTGGTAGTACAAATCAAGAAAGAAGCTGTGGACGAAAAAGGTCCAAAAGTGACTACCGAGCTGTCATTGCAGGGGAGAACTATGGTGCTGCTTCCCGGTAAGTATCAGGTAAACATTTCTAAAAAGATTACGGACAATGATAAACGACGGGAATTAAAATCTATGGCAGACAGTATTCTGCTACGGGAAGATGGACATTTGCCGTTAGGTGTGATTATTCGTACAGCTGCAGAGGAATGTACTTTGACGGAGCTGGCTCAGGAGTTTCATTGGCTGTATCTACAATGGGAAACACTTGGGCAGCGTATCAGTGCAATACAGAAACCGGGGCTGATTGCTACGGATCAGCATATGGCGGCACGTATTATTCGAGAATGTGCATATGAACCTGACCTAACAGGGATTTATGTCAATGACAGTGCGTTATATGAAGCATTGCAGCAGCAAATACCGGAAAAAAAACTGCGGTTTAAACTGCATCTGCGTGAGGAAAACCTGATAGAGCAGTTTCAGCTGGAAGGTGCAATTCGCACCCTTCACAAGCGCAGAGTACATCTTGCAAATGGCGCAGAACTGGTGATAGATCGCACCGAAGCTATGAATGTCATTGATATCAATACGGCGTCCTTTACAGGTAAGAATGGTCTGGAGCAAACCATTGTGGATACCAACCTGCAAGCAACCGAAGAGATTGCAAAACAAATACGGTTGCGCAATTTGTCCGGCATCATTTTGATTGACTTTATTGATATGAAGCAACAGGAACATCGGGATCAGGTGGTAAACGCACTGGAATTGGCGCTCAAGCGCGATCGTATCAAAACCAAAGTACATGGCATCAGTCATTTGGGTTTGGTAGAGGTAACACGGCAGCGTACCCGTGCACCACTTTCTGAAGTGATGGAAGAAGAATGTGCTGTATGTGACGGTCGAGGCCGGATTGGAAAGCAGGTGAACAGATGAAACTGTTTGCATTAGGGGATCCACATTTATCCTTTGATAAAGAAGGCAACGAATATAAGCCTATGGGTATTTTCGGCGACGGCTGGCAAAATCATGGCGAAAAAATTCGCACACATTGGTGCAGTGTGGTCGGTGAAGAAGATGTGGTGCTTATGCCGGGGGATATTTCCTGGGCTATGACATTAGAAGAATTTGCACCGGATTTGGCATTTCTGTCTGAACTGCCGGGACGAAAGATTATTGTAAAAGGTAATCATGATCTTTGGTGGGATAGTTTGAGTAAAATCCGCAAGATATTGCCGGCAGAGTTTGATGTGCTGCAAAATAATTGTTTTGTATTTGGTG
>JAFNVD010000192.1 GCA_017383785.1 Peptococcaceae bacterium
AAATGGAAGGTTTGGTCTTGCAGTATTTTTGGGTGGTATCTTAGCGGTATATGTAGCTCTGTTTGGATATTGTGCAGCTCATTATTATCGTAAGAAGAATAAGTAAAGGTAAGTTTGATTATGGATGTTGGCTCTAATGACAATCACTCTTGTCTGGATCACCAATTATACAGGATGACAAACTCACTGGAGCTGTAACGCATGTTTTTATCAATGACCCAACACGTGGCTATGGAATATTTATCGAAAATATGCTGGATGCAGCAGAATAAACGACAAAAAGCCAGGGGCACATGCCTCTGGCTTCTATTTTTGGCGATGCAATTTTCACATTATTTCACAGTGATATTCAATTTTGCGTTTTCATCCGCAGCCTCTGCCGTAAATTCATTTACAGAACAATAAACATATACATACTGCCCTGCATCGACAGAAATAATCCCATCACCAATAAGAACCGGTTCTGTGAACTGTGCGATATACCGATAACCATCCTCAAAGGCTTCATCAAGTACATAAACGCTCCATTCCACATCTGCAGAATTTTCTGCAGTAAAATTATATACAGCAGATTTTTCAGCTCCGGCAATCAGTTCCGTATATCCTGCACTTCCGTAACAGTCCTTCGCCAGAACGGTTGTAAAATCATTTTCTTCATTTGTGCCACATGCAGAAAGCATCATCAGGGTAACAACAATAAATAAAACAATCCATTTTTTCATTTTCCGCCCTCCTCTCTTTTCATTTTTCAGTATCTATATTTTATCTGCCAAACAGCATTTCGTCAAATTGCAGGAAGCACTATTATTTTTTCACAGTCTATACTATAATGAATTTATAAAATATTTGAACTTACGGGGGCTTTAACATGAAGAAAGCACTGTATATATTACTGATTGGTATTATGTTAGTTGGTCTTACTGCTTGCAGTCAAACTAACGATGAACCTTCAACAATTACCTACTCCATGTATGTGCCTAATGACAATGCTGACGGATTTCACGTGATGACCGTTGACACAGCTAAACTTTCTGCAGAAACGGTTTTATCTGAGCTAAAAGCACAGGGTATTTTGCCGGACACTGTTGCAATCAATCGTTTCAATATAGACAACGATGTCATTACTATCGACTTTAACCAAGCCTTTGCGGATGTGGTGTGTTCCATGGGTACCAGCGGAGAACTGATGATTGTAGGCAGCGTAGTAAATACCTTTTTGGATGCGTTCCAAGCTGAAACACTATTTTTCACTGTAGATGGTGCGATTTTAGAAAGCGGGCATACCGTGTATGATTTTGCTCTTTCCTTCTTTTCTGTTAACGCACAATCTGCTACAGAATCAAACAAAGAGCCACGTTTACTTGACGCTGACTATGCTGATGAAGAGTTGCTGTCAAACAGTGCATATCCTCACTACCGTAACGAAGATGAATATGCCGTTGCCGTTGTCTTTCATGCTTATGGCAAACTCCAAGACGTAACAATCCTTGCTATGGAATTTCACGAGGAAGGCTATCTTCCGGGCGCAGAGCTTTTTACCGTACCCGAATTAACAGCAGAATTACCGCTAGTGGCGGAATTGTCCTTTCCGGGAGACATGAGTACATATGGAATCCGCTTTGTGGACCAATTGGGTGCCACACATATGTATACTATCTATATCAGCGGCAAAGATGGCTCATTAATCTTAGAAGAAGATTTGACAATTTAACCTGAATCTATCAAGAAACCTACTCTAAAATTATAGAGTAGGTTTTTCTTGTTGACATTTCAACATCCTTGTGATATAGTTTCACTTGTTGAGAATTCAACAAGCTAAGGAGGCTCGTGATTTATGGAAGAACGATTTGAAACTTTTACGGTGCTCATCAATAGAATCAGCCGTAATATCCGAAAAATTAAAAATCAAGAAATGGCGGATTACAATTTACGCAGCGCTCATGTTTCCTGCCTGTATTATATTTATAGAGCTGAAACTATTACTGCTACAGAGTTATGTGAAAAATGCGAAGAAGATAAAGCTACTATCTCTCGTTCCTTGGATTATTTAGAGAAAAACGAGTTTATCACTTGTCTATCGCCAAATACAAAACGATACAAAAGTCCTCTGGTATTGACGGAAAAAGGAAGTAGTGTCGGCAAAAAAATTGCAGATAAAATTGATGGTGTACTTGATCAAATCAGTGTCGGTCTGACTGAAGAAGAACGACAAAGCTTTTATCGTTATCTATCCATTATTAGTAACAGCCTCGAGGTGATTGCCAATAAAGAAGGAGAATAAACAAATGCGAACAAGAATTATTGTAGATTCCACTGCAGATTTAATGCCGGAAATTCTGGATCGAGTACATGTGGTACCATTGACTGTACATTTTGGTGAGGAAGAACTGGTCGATGGCGTTACCATTGACAAAAAAACATTTTATGAAAGATTGGTAGAAAGCGATGTGCTGCCTAGTACAAGTCAAGCTACACCGGAAGCTTTTATGCGCGAATTTGAAAAAGCAAAACAAGCCGGTGAACAGGCAGTGGTAATCACCGTGGCCTCTAAACTCTCCGGTACCTATCAGAGTGCCGTGCTTGCGGCAAGAGAATATGAACATATTCATATTGTAGATAGCAGCACTGTGGCTATTGGCAGCAGTATTTTGGTAGAACTGGCTTGCAAACTGTTGGATGAAGGTATGAATGCTAAAGAAATTGCACAAAACCTTGAAGAAGAAAAGAAAAAAATTGTTATCGTAGCATTGGTAGATACCTTGGAATACCTAAAAAAAGGCGGGCGTATTTCCAAGACAGTGGCTATGGTAGGTGGTGTACTGAACATCAAACCGGTACTTTCTATCATTGACGGTGAAATTAATATGCTTGGTAAAGCACGCGGTTCTAAAATGGGCAACAACTTACTCATTCAAGAAATCGAAAAGGCCGGTGGCGTAGACTTCGCTAAACCGGTACTATTAGGATATGCAGGGCTTTCCGATACATTGCTGCTCAAATATATCGAAGATAGCAAACATATTTGGGAAGGCAATTTAGACGAAGTACGATATACTGTGGTTGGAAGCGTTGTTGGGACACACGTTGGCCCCGGTGCTGTTGCAGTTGCATTTTTCAAAAAATAAAATAAGCAGTAAGGTTTTTGCACACTCGTCATACGACGGTAGAAAGCCTTACTGCTTTTTATTTTATATTCTGCTTATAACAATATCAACAACCGTTCTGCAATAAAAACAGCACCTACAGCACCCAAGGCCACGGTCAAAAGGCTATGGTTCCGATATGCCAAAATTACAGCCACAATCAGCCCTACTACTGCTGATGCCATGCCGGATGTGGAATACAAAATTGCAGGCAGTGTCATAGCTGTCAATACTGCATAAGGTGTATAATACAAAAATGATTTTACAAACCGGTTTGTAATTTTTCTGCGCATAAACGTCAGCGGAATCATACGAGGAATATATGTCACCAGTGCCATCATAGCAACACCCGACAGTACATACACATAATTAAAACCCTGTTCCATTAGGCACTCGCCTCCTCTTCATCCGGTACCGGCCACAAAATTGCTGCAATGCTGCTAGTCACTACCGCACAGATGATAATCATCCAGCCACCGGAAATACTATTAAATAACGGCACATAATACAGCACACAGCTAATCAGCCCTGCAATAGCAATCACCCAGGCAATGGCACGCTCTGTACGTGCAGGCGGAATAATAATCGCCAAAAACATACCATAAATAGCAATTCCCAAAGCACTGCGTACCATATCAGGCAAAAGCGACACAGCCACGGCACCGACCAGGGTACCACCGGACCAGCCTAGGATTGGCAATATCATCAGTCCCATAAAATACGCAAAGGTAATATTGCCTTTTTTCTGCATACTAACACCGAAAATTTCATCGGTAACCCCGAATGACATAGCCATACGTTTTGGCACGGATAAATTTGCATCTACTTTTTGTGAAATAGATAAAGACATCAGCATATACCGCAAATTAATGACAAAAGTAGTAATGCCGATTTCAAGCAAACCACCTCCGGCTATAATCAATGCCGTTCCTGCAAACTGACCGGCAGAAGTCAAATTTGTCAAAGATATTAACACAGCAATCCAAAATGGTAATCCATTTTCCGTACACATCAAGCCAAAAGTAAACGCCACCGATACATAGCCCAAACAAATTGGAATACCGTCGCGCAAACCATTGGAAAATTCATCTTTTATATTGGAAACCATTGTTTCATCTCCAATTCTTTGAATATATAAAATAACTCACTGCCGTGAATCCATTCACTGCAGTGAGTACTGTTTGTTTTTATGATTCTATTACTTTCCGGAAAATTTGTCAACCATCATTCCGATTGTTACAACTATATAGCTAACTACAAAATAGTGGTTAATAATTATGCTTAGTCTTTAATCAAAGCTACATTTTCACTGTGTACCAAATATGTCTTACCATTTACCTTTACCTGTATCTGATCACTGCCATCATAATCTGTCCAGCTTTCTACTTCGCCACGCACAATAGTGCCATCCGGTAGCTGAATAATAGCAGTGTCGTACGCATAAGTCAAATCAATTATGGTACGATTGTAAAACTCCGCATTAATGATATATGCCGCACCAATTACCAGCGCCAATACCAAAATACCGATAATAATCCATTTTACTTTTTTCATAGATGCATGCCTCCTCTGCTGTATTGACTTCTATGTTTATAGTATATCATACTTTTTCATTTTTTGCGATACGTAATAAATGTACAGTTGGGTACATAATCAGCACTGCCATCATACTCTTTGCGCCACACTTCTTCATACTGACTCCAATCAACGAAAGGAAAATACGTGTCTCCCT
>JAFNVD010000193.1 GCA_017383785.1 Peptococcaceae bacterium
GGCTTTGTCTGATAACGTATACTTTCAGGAATTAGGTAATCGTGCCGGTATCGATAATATCGCCAAATATGGTGAGATGCTTGGGCTAGATGGCTCTACCGGCATAGACCTTGCATATGAAAGCAGCGGTACGAGAGCGACGGAAGGTCTCCCAACTCCGGAAAAACGCGATATGTATCAGCAAAAAGCAGCTGCCAATCAAGGTGCATATTGGGATAAGAAAATAGAAGAAGCAGAGGCATCGTTTGCAAAAGAATTGGCCAATGCTACAACCGAAGAGGAAAAGGCGAAAATCGAACGTCGTCGTAGAAGTACAATTTCAATCTATCAAAGCGAAAAAGTAATTAATATGAAATGGGCTTCTGAATGGCATGCAGCCGATACCTTTAACGTATCCATCGGACAAGGTAGACAAAACTATACACCGTTGCAGTTGGCCGTATATGCTGCATCCCTGGCTAATGGAGGTACGGTGTATCAGCCATATGTAGTAGACAAAGTGGTAGATGATGCCGGGAATATTGTGCTGCAAAATACACCGGTTGTAAAACAGCAGGCAGACATTAGCGAAGAAACTTTGAGAAAAGTAAAAGAAGCTATGTGTCGCGTAACCTCCGCCGGTGGTGGTGCATCTGGGTTGTTTGCACATTTTCCGTCAGATATTCGCGTTGCTGCCAAAACCGGGACTGCTCAGCCGGGGCGAGCAGGTTATATTGTAGGCAATAAGCAGTATTACGATGGTTTGTTTATTTGCTATGCACCTGCCGACAATCCACAGGTCGCATTTGCTTGTGTAATGGAATACGGTTATAGTGGGTCCGGGTCTGCCGGTTATGTAGCAAAAGCTGTGCTGGAAGAATATTTCGCACTGAATCAGCCATTGCAGAATACCGATCCGGTGGCAGGTACTGTTGTACAATAAGGTTTTGGTGAAAGTGCCTTTGCATTATTTGACAAACCATATTCTTGTAGGGTAAACTATAATGATAGAGTACGAATAAATTGGAGAGAACAATATGAGCGAAGCAGTAAGTTTTAAAGGAAATAAAGATGGTATTGTGCTCCTTCTGGATTTGAGCGTAGAGTTTGAATCATTGTGTCAAATGATTGTACAGAAATTGTGGGAGTCTCGCAATTTTCTGGGTGATCATACATCGCTGATTATCAATTCCGGTGCAATTGCACTGAATGATGGCCAGCGGTTGGCGTTAAAAGTATTGTTGCAGTCATTAGGACATGAAGTGAAATACTTTTTACCGGAAGTACCGGTAGAAGGTACACAGAAAGCAGCAGAACAAAAAATATCGGAGCCAAAAGTACCTGACAATAAAGTATATGAACCAAAAGTATCTGCACCAAAAGTATCTGCACCTAAAACGGTTGTGCCGGAAATTCCTGTGCAAACAGAGGCAGAGGTATCTAGCATATCCGAACTTGCAGATATTGAACATTATCTCACCAAAAGTGCATTAGCCGTACGCAAAAATATTCGTTCCGGTCAGAAAATTAGTTATGATGGCACATTGATTATTTTCGGTGATGTAAATGCCGGTGCTGAGCTGGAGGCTGCGGGACATATTCTGGTGTTGGGTGCATTACGCGGTGTAGCGCATGCGGGTTGCAAAGGGGACAAAAAAGCAGTGATTTATGCTAATCAGTTGCGTTCCGTACAGCTAAGAATTGCAGATTTGATTGCAAGAGCACCGGATGGTGAAAATACAAAGAGAAATATTCCTGAGATTGCTAGAATCATAGACAATTATCTGGTGATTGAAGAGGTATAAGATATAAGGAGGAGTTTGTTATGGGAGAAGTAATTGTAGTAACATCCGGGAAAGGCGGCGTAGGGAAAACTACCACAGCTGCTAATATCGGTACAGGCCTTGCTGCACAGGGCAAAAAAGTAGTATTGATGGATACTGATATCGGTCTGCGCAATCTGGACGTAGTAATGGGTCTGGAAAATCGTATTGTATATGATATTGTAGATATTGCAAATGGTAACTGCAAATTAAAACAGGGTATGATCAAAGATAAACGTTTCCCTGAATTGTATCTGATTCCTGCAGCACAGACAAAAGATAAAAATGCTGTAAACGAAGAACAGGTACGCGCTATTTGTGAAGAACTGCGCCAGGAAGTAGATTATGTCATCGTAGACTGCCCTGCAGGGATTGAACAAGGGTTCAAAAATGCTATTGCAGGTGCCGACAGAGCAATCGTAGTAACCAATCCGGAAGTATCTGCGGTACGCGATGCGGATAGAATCATCGGTATGTTGGAAGCCAACGGTTTGGGTAATCCTGTATTGGTATTAAACCGTGTGCGCCCAAATATGGTGAAACAGGGCGATATGATGAGCGTAGAAGATATTCTGGAAATCCTGGCAATCAAACTGCTGGGTGTTATTCCGGATGATGACAACATCGTAATTTCTACCAACCGTGGTGAGCCAACCGTACTGGATCAGCAGTCCAGATCCGGCCAGGCATACCGCAATATTGTAAAACGCATTATGGGTGAAGAAGTGCCTCTGATGAATTTGGATGAACAGGAAGGCTTCTTTACCAGATTGATGAAACTCTTCAAAGGAAACTAGGAGGCAGAAACCATGGCAGGTTTTTTAGATAAATTATTTGGCGGCAGCAAAAATAGTAAAGATGTTGCCAAAGACCGTTTGAAACTGGTATTGATTCATGACCGTGCAAGTCTGTCCCCTACCATGATGGAAAATTTGCGCAAAGATTTGGTGCAGGTAATTTCCAAATATCTGGACTTTGATGAAAATGCATTGGATGTGCAGATGGCTGAGCAGGACAACATGACGATGCTGGAAGTAAATATTCCGGTAGCCAATGTAAAACGCAATAGCGGAATGTAATAAAATGATGATGTAACTAAGCCGAAAGGAGCGGTGTGGACGTTTATGCAGTCTTTTTTACGTCTAGTAAAAAAAATGGATATCAGTATGCTGATTGCAGTGGCGGCCATTATCGCTCTGGGGCTTGTGGTGCTGGATAGTGCTGCGGCGGCGAAGCAGAGCAATTATGTTATGAAACAGCTCATCTTTGTAGCGGCGGGTGCCTCAAGCATTTTTATCTTTTTGAAGTTTGATTACAGTGTACTGAAAAATTATTCCCGACAGCTGTATTTTTGTGCCATCGGCCTTCTGATAGCCGTGCTGCTGTTCGGCTCTGTACGTGGTGGTGCAAGAGGTTGGTTTGCACTTCCGGGTGGTTTTACATTACAACCGGCGGAGTTTTGCAAAATCCTCTTGATATTGAGTTATGCGCAGTTTTTATCCGGGCGTAGGGAAAATTTACAGACCATGCAAGAGTTAATTCCTTGCTTTTTATTTATGGTGCCACCGGTATTACTGTTGTTATTACAGCCGGATTTGGGCAGTGCATTGGTCTATATTTTCATTATGATTGGCATGCTGTTTATGGCCGGTGCCAATCGCAAAATACTGTTTGGTTTGTTTGGCGGCGGTACCATTGCATTGATTTTATATCTGATTGGGGTATGGAAATTTGATATATGGTGCCCATTGGAAAAGTATCAGCTCAATCGATTCTTAGTAATGTTTGATCCTACTCTTGACCCGCAAGGGGCAGGATACAATGTTATGCAGTCCAAAATTGCCATTGGCAATGGTGGATTGACAGGGGAAGGCTTATATATGGGCAGTCAGAGTACAGGGGCCTTTTTACCGGAACAATGGACCGACTTTATCTTTGCTGTAATGGCAGAAGAACTTGGCTTTATCGGTGCAGGTGCATTATTGCTTTTGTATGCGTTTTTGTTGTACAGAGGATTGCATGCAGCCATGATGTCCAAAGACTTATACGGTACCTTGGTAGCAGCGGGGATTGTGAGTATGTATTTGTTCCATATTCTCGAAAACGCAGGCATGACCATGGGCCTTATGCCTGTTACCGGGATTCCATTGCCATTTGTAAGTTATGGCGGAAGCTCAACGCTAACCAATTTGGCAGGGATCGCCATACTGCAGAATATTTATATCCATCGGGAACGATTGATGTTTTAACAGTTGTTTGTTTTAGTATTTGCTTTTGTTTTAAAGAAAAATGAAAGCAAAATAAATATAAAAGCGAAAAGAAAGAGGTATTTGATGTTACGTTTTTTTGAATTAGATTTGAAAGATGAAATCCTGAGAGCCATTTTAGACATGGGCTTTGAAGAAGCTACACCAATTCAGGAACAGGCAATCCCGGTAGCATTGACCGGGCAGGACGTGATTGGTCAGGCGCAGACAGGTACAGGTAAAACCGCAGCGTTTTCTATTCCATTTTTACAGATGGTTACCGAAGATCCTGTATTGCAGGTACTGATTCTGACCCCAACCAGAGAACTGTGTATTCAGGTAGAAAAAGAAATTAAAAAACTGAGCAGTTATCTGAAAGTACGTTCTGTGGCTGTATATGGCGGACAGGATATCAATCGACAGATTCGTGAACTGAAAGCGCGTCCACAGATTGTAGTAGCAACACCGGGCCGTTTGATGGACCACATGAATCGTAAAACAATCCGTTTGGACAACCTGAAACGTGTAGTACTGGACGAAGCAGATGAAATGCTGAACATGGGCTTTTTGGAAGACATCGAAACAATCTTGAGTGCATGTCCGGAAGAACGTCATACCATGATGTTCTCTGCGACCATGAAAGACGAAGTCAAAGCCATTGCAAATAAATTTATGAAAGATCCTGTGCTGGTAAAAGTAGAAGCGCAGGAACTGACCGTACCAACTATCGAGCAGCAGTATTTTGAAGTAAAAGAACATGACAAATTCAAAATGCTGTGCCGTTTATTAGACATTCACAATCCGGAATTGGCTATGGTATTTGGCCGTACCAAACGTCGTGTAGATGAACTGACAGAAGCACTGCAGAAACTGGGCTATCAGGCTGAAGGGCTGCATGGTGATTTGACACAGCGTCATCGTGATATTGTAATGAACAAATTCCGTAACGGTCAGATTAATATCATGGTAGCAACCGACGTAGCGGCTCGTGGTCTGGACGTAAGCGGTGTTACCCATGTATTTAACTTTGACCTGCCACAGGAAATCGACAGCTACGTACATCGTATCGGTCGTACCGGTCGTGCAGGGAAAGAAGGTATTGCATTAACCTTCGTAGAACCGAGAGAATTGCCACATCTGAAAACCATTGAAAAAACCATTCAGCGTAAACTAGATAAAACCAGATTACCATCTGCAACAGACAGCAGACGCAGACGTCAGGAACTGTTGCAAGATACCGTTCGTGATGCTGTAAATGCCGGCAATGTACTGAACTATCAGGAATTGGCCAACGACTTAATCAACGAATACGATGCAGTAGATGCATTGGCTGCTGCTTTGGAACTGCTGGCAGGAGATACCGGCCATGAGGCTGCGATCAACGAAATCAAACTGAGTGCAGAACGCCCAATCTATGTACGCCGTACAGAAGAACGCAAACCATCCGGCAAAGGCCGTGGCGGTTATGGCGGTGGTCGCAGAGGGGATGGCGGTCGTTATCACAGAGATGGTGACAGAGAAGATCGCAAAAAAGATGGTTTCAAAAAAGACGGTTTCAAAGATGGCCACAAAAAAGATGGCTATAAGAAAGACGGCTACAAAAAAGACGGTTTCAA
>JAFNVD010000023.1 GCA_017383785.1 Peptococcaceae bacterium
CATATCAATTTTCGCACGCAGTACTTTTGCACCATCGGCAAATTCACCGTTTTTCATAGCTTCAAATAATGCCAGGTTTTCTTCTACGCTGCGATTACGGTATGGGCTTTCTTTGCCCGGCTCGGTTAGGGTACCGCGATATTCACGCATTTCTTCTGCGTTTAAGTCACATACAAATGCTTTGCCGTCTTTGATGAGCTGTACGGCACATTCATAAAATTTCGGGAAATAGTCGGACGCATAGCGTTCTTCCCCTTCCCAGCGGAAGCCCAGCCATTCTACGTCCTGTTTGATAGAATCTACATATTCGGTATCTTCTTTTACCGGGTTGGTATCGTCAAAACGCAAATTGCATTTGCCGTTATTGCGTTCTGCCAAGCCAAAATTCAGGCAGATGGATTTGGCATGTCCTACATGCAGGTAGCCGTTTGGCTCCGGCGGGAATCTAGTATATATTTCTTTCGCACCGTTGGCGATATCTTCATCGATAATTGCTTGAACAAAGTTGGATGTACTTGTAACGCTCACAATGTTCCCTCCTGTTAAATAAGAATTCATATTATTATAATACAATCACAGACTATCCTGCAATGAAATTTCATAAAAAAAATGCAACTTTCGCAGAATTATTGTTATTTTTACATCAAAACATCACATTTTCCGAAAAGAAAATCTTAAAAAATCTTGCCTTTGCCTCGCACACTGTGCCCCATATCCACAATGATTACTTCCTGTCCGATTTTTTGTACATTCTGCCATGAAATAGCCATACTGTTTTTCTCACTCCAACTGCCGGTAATGCCATTTCGTCCACCCAGATACAATTGTTCTAAGGCGCCTGTCTTTTCATCAAATGCCACTACAGGCTCATACAGAGTGCCCATTCGCACACCATCATAGATATTCACTATATTTTTGCCTGTCAATGCACTGAGCCGAATCCTTTCATTCTGCGTTACTGTTCTCATAATATCCCCCCGGTTGTTTGTTTACTTTTACAGATTTGCTACAGTTTACGCACAACAGCCGAGTTTTATGACTTGTACAGATTTACGTCTTGATTCTTTGCAAAAAAGATTTTATAATGAGTCAGGTAAATTTTGTTGTATGACATTATGTTTAAAGTATTTAGAAAAGAGGATTTGTATATGTTCAATATCGTATTGGTAGAACCGGAGATTCCGGCAAATACAGGTAATATTTCTCGTACTTGCGCTATCACAGGTACTGCACTGCACTTGATTAAACCACTGGGCTTTTCTATTGATGACAAACATCTGAAACGTGCCGGGTTGGACTACTGGCATTTATTAGATCTGCATATTTACGAAAATTTGGATGAATTTTTGGCACAGCATGGTGACAAGCGCATGTTTTTAGCTACTACCAAATCTGCGCAGCATTATGATGAAGTGGAGTTTCAGGACGGAGATTTTATCGTATTTGGGAAAGAAACAGCAGGCCTGCCACAGCGCATGCATGACTTGTATCCGGATACTCGTGTAAAAATCCCAATGCTGGATATTGAAGCAGCACGTTCTCTGAACCTGTCCAACTCTGCAGCAATCATTCTGTACGAAGCATTGCGTCAGGTAGGCTTTTTGGGTTTAAAATAAGTGCTGTTAAATTCTTGACATTTCATGTACATTTTTATAGAATGATACTATCAATAAGAATTGAGGTGGGAAGATGAAATAAGCTTTTCGGCAAATGATTGTATACAGTAACAATCGGGCGATAGGAGCCCTTTGTTTGCTGTTGTCTTTTTGCAGGAAAGTTTATAATTCTTCCGTTTTATTTGACGTATTCAGTATTTGCATGATATACTGCTCTGTTTTTGTACGCTGATAAGCCGTAGGAATTTTTTCCTGCGGCTGTTTTTGTATAAAAGGAGGATTTCCATGTCGCAGATTAAAATATCAAATTTATCATTTACTTATGAAGGAAGTTATATCCCGGTATTTGAGCATGTATCATTGCAGCTGGACTCAAACTGGAAACTTGGATTTACCGGACGCAACGGTCGCGGAAAAACAACTTTTTTGAAATTGTTAGCCGGTGAATATGTTTATACCGGATCTATTTCTGCCAGTATACAGTTTTCTTATTTTCCCTTTACTATAACAGAACCATATACACTTGTATTAGAGTTGCTGGAAGAACTGGCACCTGCTGCAGAACAGTGGCAAATACGAAAAGAATTGTCTTTATTGGATTTAGACGAAACTATCTTCTATCGCCCTTTTGCTACATTGTCTCCGGGAGAACAAACCAAAGTGCAATTGGCTGCTTTATTTTTAAAAGAAAATCAATTTTTGCTCATTGATGAACCGACCAATCATCTTGATAAAAAAGGCCGTCAAATTGTCAGCAATTATTTAAACAGCAAAAAAGGCTTTATTTTGGTTTCTCACGACCGGGTATTTCTAGACGGCTGCATAGACCATGTACTCAATATCAACAAAACCAATATTGAACTGCAGGAAGGCAATTTTAGTTCCTGGTATGAAAACAAGCAGCGTCAAGATCAATATGAACATGCACAAAACGAACGGCTGCGCAAAGAAATCGGACGATTGAAAGAAACGGCACGAGAAAAAGCCGCTTGGTCCGATAAAGTAGAACGCTCAAAGATTGGCAATCATGTATATGATAGAGGCTATGTCGGACATAAAGCGGAAAAAATGATGAAACGTTCCAAAGCATTAGAACAGCGTCAGCAAAAAGCCATTCAAGAAAAATCCGCATTGCTGAAAAATATAGAGCGTGCCGATAACTTAAAACTAACCACGCTTCCGCCTCCGTCAAATCGTTTGGTAACATTACGAGATGTGCAGATTTTATACAATGACAATCCTGCAAACCAGCCAATTACTTTTGATATTCTGGCAGGAGAACGTGTTGCTCTGCAAGGTGTCAACGGATGCGGAAAATCCAGCATTCTTAAATTAATATATGGAGAACCGCTTTCTTTTACCGGCACCATGAAACGCAATCATCATTTAAAAATCTCCTATATCAGCCAAACATCGGAACATCTGCGAGGCACATTACAAGAGCATGCCTATCAGCAGCAAATTGATTTAAGTCAATTTATGACAATTTTAAGCAAATTGGATTTTTCTCGTGTGCAAATGGAACAGCCTATGGAATCCTACAGTATGGGGCAGAAAAAGAAAGTATTACTGGCCTCCAGCCTTTGTCAGCAAAGTCACCTGTATATTTGGGATGAACCACTCAACTATATTGATATTTATTCTCGTGTTCAGTTAGAAGAAGTGATTCTTCAATTTAAGCCAACCATGCTATTTGTGGAACACGATCAGCAGTTCACCGAAAATATTGCAACAAAAATTGTTCATTTTAAATAATACTTTTATTAAAATTTTACTTATGTTGCATATATCACATCATTATAGTTGGATATGTTATATTCTTTTGCAGATCGGGTAAGTAACATCAGGCAAGAAACACTGGTTTGTGAAAGGAGATTCGAAACGATGATTCGTAAAATCATACAGATTGATGAAAGTAAATGCAACGGCTGCGGAGCTTGTGCACGTGCGTGCCATGAAGGTGCCATCGGCATGGTGGATGGAATTGCGCGTTTGCTGAAAGATGACTACTGTGATGGGCTTGGAGACTGTTTACCTGCATGCCCTATGGATGCCATCACATTCGTAGAACGTGAAGCTGCTGCTTATGATATGAAAGCTGTGCTAGAGCGCCAGCATGCCAATGCCGGAATCACTCTGAACTCTCAATTACGCCAATGGCCTGTACAAATCAAATTAGTTCCTGTAAATGCACCATATTTTCATGGATCCGATTTGCTGGTTGCCGCAGATTGTACCGCCTATGCGTATAGCAGATTTCATGAGGATTTTATCAAAAATCACGTAACTGTAATCGGCTGTACCAAACTGGATGCCACCGATTATTCCCAGAAGTTAGCGGAGATTTTTCGGCAGAATGCAGTACGCAGTGTAACTGTCGTGCGTATGGAAGTGCCTTGCTGCGGAGGTATGGAACATGCAGTAAAAACTGCAATCCAATCCAGCGGCAAAGAGATTCCGTGCCATGTGGTTACTATCTCAACAGACGGAAGACTCCTTTCATAAACCGCTAAATGAA
>JAFNVD010000194.1 GCA_017383785.1 Peptococcaceae bacterium
CTTACCATCCACCATAGCAACATAACTGATATAGGTGTCGTCATTTTCGTCCTCTATGGTTGCAGAAAAACCATCAGTCTGTGCCAACACAGCATCTATCGTATTGGCTGCCAGCAGTTCATCCCAGGTAATATCGTCAGTTACTTCACCTTTAGGGCCTCCACCGCCGCAAGAAGTCAGTGTTATCATCAAGACCAATACTAACACACATAATAGTCTTTTCTTCATTTTTTCATCTCCTGTTTCTGTAAAGTTATCATACTTATATTGTATCAAATGAAAAGATACAAAAGAGATACACAAAAAGAGCACACCATAAATGATGTGCTCAATCATGTAATCAAACAACTTTTATTTTACGTATACTTTGGCTTCACTGCCATCCACCCAGCTCAGGTCAGTCACAGCTTCAGTACATGCTTCGTCACTGTACAGCGCTGCCCCTTTCCAGGAAATCGCTGCGTCGTTACGAACGGAATATGTTTTTTCGCCGTTTGGAGTTACCACGGTCAATGCAATGGCTTCTGCATCTTCCGGTGCAGATACAGCTGCAAATACATCCATATAGCCCGGAATATAGTAAGCCCCGCCAATCGAGCAGTATTCATAGCCTACAACATTGCCTGTATTGTCTTTTTGGGTAATTTCTACGTAGTCAATATAGTCCATATCCGGGTGAATGCGATATTTGTATTCTTTCACCATACCGCCTTTTACTGTTTCCTCATAAGGAATGTAGTACACACCGTCGTTTTCCATTGATGCGCCTAACTGCTCTTCATATAAGAACAGACGATACTCTTTTACCAGGCTTTCTGCATAGCTGAACTGATCATAAAAGTCTACCGCATAGCCTGTTTCTGCACTCCATGCATACCAAGCATCGTCTCGTGCTCTTGCGGACTGTACCACCAGATCGTCTTCCTGCACTTCAAAGATTAAGCTCAGACCCGCTTCCGGATCCTCATACCAAGTCAAATCTATCATTTGGAGCGGATTGTGATTGGCATCAGTAGTACGGAACTCCTGAGAATAGGTATTACCGTTTTCTTTAAATACGGATTCAAATGTACTATTTTCCAGCACGCGGCTGACTGTTGGAGGAGCGCTTTCTACAAAGCCATTATATAGATACAAATCACCGTGACTACCAGTAATCCAGCCCAAATCATCTACACTGCCGGTACATGCTGCATCCCCGCATACAGACCACTGTTCCTCATAACTTGGATGGTAGACTATTACGTCAACTTTACGGTCTACTGTGATGTCCTTGGTAATGCCGTTAGGATAATGAATGGTAACATCTACAGTATCCTCTGCGTTGACAATGCGGTCATAACTCACCATAGGGAAGTCTGTGATGCCGTATGCCATCCGGATATCCAGTTTTGTTTCATAGGCGCCCAGTTTCTGCACTAGATCGATACGATCCAAGAGCAGGGTTTCAGCATCAAAATATGCAGATGCTTTTGTAACTGCACCCCATTCCTCATCTTCATAAGATACTTCTGCGTAGTATTGGCCTTCATTCAAATAAATCTTGCTTGGTGCCTGATACTGCGCCAGTTCTTCTCCATAGGCGCCCTCCACAACCTCTTTCAAGTCGGCAGTTGGTGCCATAATGGTAATAGATTGTCCGATGCCTTCTTCTGAAGCGTTGTAACGGATGCCGTTGATCAAATCTTGGGTATAGCCCGGAGTACCGTTAGCACTAATCAGCTTGCCATCTACCATAGCCGCATAGTTAATATAGGTGCCATCGTCAGCCTCTATGGTAGCGGAAAACGCACCGGTCTGTGCAAATACAGCATCCATGGTATTGGCTGCTAACAGTTCATCCCAAGTCACATCATTGGTGGCTTTGCCTTTCGCACCACCACCGCCGCAAGCAGTCAGTGTGACCATCAGGACAAGCACTAAAATACATAATAGTCTTTTCTTCAAACTTATCATCTCCTGTTGCCATAAAGTTATCATACTGTGTATTGTAACAAATAAAAGGATGCAAAAGAGAGGCACAAAAAGAGCGGAAAGCCTATTTTAGACTTTCCGCTTGTATTACATCCTAGATGATATGCTAGTTATGCCTTATTGCAATGCAAATACGTTTTCAGGAATTGTATATGCTTCCGGAAGCACAATCATACCAACAAAATTTCCGCTCTGCTGCACTTGTGCATACAAGTCCCAGCCGGCAGCACTTTCAGGATATGCAACATTGTCGGCACCTAGTTCAATACGTGCCTGGAAAATATCCACCACTACCTGCACATCTGCCGCATCTTTTACCTCAACCAGTACAATCTCACATGGATGGGTGGCAATCGGCGGCATGTAAAATGCCTGTTGACTCAATGCAATCTTATCCAGTCCGGCATAAAAACTGTCAATCAGTGCAGGATTGGATTCTTCAAAAAAGATTAACGCTTCTGCATCTTCCGGCTGAGCGGCCAAAATAGCTTCATAAAATGTCTCCAACGGAGTCCCCGGTTTTGGGCCATTATCTGCTTTGCCGCAAGCAAACAGGGTCAAACTGAGCATAACAATCAAAACTGTCGAGATTATTTTTTTCATATTGATCCACCTTCTCTTTCTATACGGACTGTGCATCTTCTACTGTCTGAGCGTCGGTATTGCCTTCCTGCAATAAATGATACCGGTACAGCATCACTGCCAGCTGTTCTCTGGTAAGCGGTTCATTTACGCCAAGACGACCTTCTTCTCTACCCACGATCAGCCCGGCACTATATGCCCATTCTACTGCTGCATACGCATCCCCTTCCAGTGCCATGGCATCTGCATAGGCTTCCGGTGCTTGCAAGGTAATATCCGGTTTATGATACTGCAGTTGTTCCAGCTGCCATAATGCCTTTACAGCTTGATGACGACGCATGATTTCTACATCTTTGTATTCTTCCCCAAAATTCTCCGGAAGCGGATCTTTTGTTATCATACGCAGAATATCTACCGTATCTTGCCCATTGACAACATAGTGAACACCAAAAGTACCATTTAAATCTGCAGTCATCAGCTTATTTTCTAAGCAATATGCCACACCATCGTGATACCATTCAGAAGTTGGTAAGTCAAATTGCCGTTCTGTATCGGTTGGGTAATAGAACAGGAACACACGATTCAACGCACCAAGCCATGTTTTGCC
>JAFNVD010000195.1 GCA_017383785.1 Peptococcaceae bacterium
ACAAAATCACTGCAATCAATAGCATGGGCCAATGTGCACTCAGCCAATCGCCTGCATACAATAACCACTGCGTAGACTGGGGTAATTCTGCCTGTACATTTCGATATGTCGTGACCACTGCCGGTACTACAAATAGCAGCATAGCACAAAATGCAACTAGCATCAGTATCAATAAGACTGCCGGATAACACAATGCAGAAAACAGCATTTGCTTTGTTTTATTCTGCTGCTGAAAATAGACAGCCGCTTGGGCTAAGGCCTCCTTCATGGTGCCGTTTTGCTCCCCGGCCAGCACAAACTCAAAAAAAACAGGCGCATATCGCGTTTTGGTATGCCGCAGCGCTTCCGATGCTAAATGCCCATGCTCCATAGCCCGATATACCTCCTGCAAAAATGCGCGACTGGGCTTATGGCTCAACTCTCCTGCTGCCAGTTCCAATGCAGCCGGCAGCGACATACCGCTTTCCAGTGCAAAAGACAACTGCTGACAAATAAAATACATCCGTTTGGTAGACAATTTCGATGTCAGAATATTCAGATACATGGCCCCAACACCGCCTTCAATTCCTGCATGGTTGTCAAGCCCTGTATTACTTTTTGTTTCCCATCATCAACCAACGAAGCATAGCGCAATGAGATTTCCTGCTTATGCGCCAAAAACCGCTCATACCTGCTCATATAGTCGCGTACGGTATCATCACACACCAGTACCTCCTGAATGGCAATACGCCCTTGCAGCATACCGTTATCCTGCTTGCGTACCAATCTCTGCGCTATTACACCATTGAGACAACTGGCCAGCAAGTGAGGTGCAATACCCAGTTCCACCATACGATTCACCGCACCCAAAGCGTCGCCTGTATGCAAAGATGCAAATACACGATGGCCGGTATATGCCAGACGAATCGCAATTTCTGCAGACTCTAAATCACGAATCTCCCCTACCATAATAATATCCGGATCCTGCCTAAGAATACTGCGCAGCCCTCGTGCGAAAGTCAGACCCGTACGTTCATTAACCTGCACCTGATTGACACCCTGCATCTCATACTCCACCGGATCTTCCAATGTCACAATATTTTTTCCTGTCCCACGCAATGCCGCCAGCATACTGTATAATGTGGTGGTTTTGCCACTGCCGGTAGGCCCGCACACCAATACAATGCCATTGGGCATTTGCAGCAGTTGTTCCACTTTTGCTAAGTTTTCCGCCGTAAACCCCAGCTCGTGCAATCTGCGCAATTGTTCTTGCTGCCCTAAAATGCGTAGCACAATCTTTTCCCCCTGAAACAATGGCAAAGTAGATACACGCAAATCATATTGCTGTTCTTGAAACCGTATTGCCATATGGCCATCCTGTGGCAAACGGCGTTCCATACTGTCCAGCTCTGCCATCACCTTCAAACGATTCAATATCAAGGGCTGCATCTCAATCGTTTCCTTGCAAAATGGCTCCAGCACACCATCACAGCGAAACTGAATCAGCAAACCATCTCGCTGTGGCTCCAAATGAATATCGCTGGCTTTTTGCTCCAATGCCGCCTGCAAAATTGCATTGATGCGTATCGCTGCCCTGTCCCCTGCTGCCATTGGTGTTTGCGTCTGGGTTTCATTTTGTGGTTCAATCTGATAAATATGATGCTGTTGAAACAACATGCCATCCCCTCCTTATCGTACTGTCCACACCTTACCATACCGACTTTCGCCTTTACAACTTACAAATCCCGTCATATTTCGACATAAATCGCTATAAACAAAAAAGACGACATCCCATTCTCTGCTTTACAGAAGGAATATCGTCATGTTTTCGACAACAACTCATATATATTGTGCAAAATCCGACACAAGATGCCAAATTGCGGCACGCCATTTCGATACACATCATAAATAAATTCAGTAGATTATACTTGCAAATACAAAATACAGCCACAAAAAAACGAGCCTCCTCAGAGACTCGTTCATGCATTTGAAATTACGCTTCTAACAGTCTAGCGATTTCGGATTTAGGACGGAAGCCAACGATTCTGTTAGTTTCTTTGCCGCCTTTGAATACGATCAGAGTAGGGATACTCATAACGCCATACATCTGAGCGATTCTGCCGCAATCATCTACGTTTAATTTGCAAACTTTTGCTTTACCGGCATAGTCGTTAGCCAGTTCGTCAATCAGTGGAGCGATCATTTTGCAAGGACCACACCATGCTGCCCAAAAGTCTACCAGTACTGGCTGTTCGCTCTGCAGTACTTCTGCTGCGAAGTTTTCTTCAGTTAAGATTACAATATTTTCACTTGCCATAATAGAAAAACCTCCTGTTTTGCTTCTCTTCGTGAATTCAACATAATCATAGTTTACAAAATCCCAGCGTAAAAGTCAATCACAATCTTGTACTTCTGCTGTTTTTGATGAAATTCTTTCTGCAAAACTGCCTATGATTTTCTCTAAAAACTGTTCCTCAATTATGCAAATAATTGTGCAAATAAAGGTTGAAAGAATACCCGGAAAGCTGTACAATATTCTCGGTAAAATCTGCTGCGTATTTTCTGACGCTGTGTTGGAGGAATTATACATTATGGAAGTATTAGAATGGACTCGAGAACACAAAATCGAAGAAGCTAAAAAAATGGCATTGGCTTTGTTGGGGATTTTGGCATTCTGCATTGGGGTAAACTGGTTTATCGTACCTATTGGCCTGTACAACGGCGGTTTCGTAGGCATTGGCCAGGTAGTACGTACCGCACTGATTGAATATGCCCATATGGATTTCGGTGATATCGATATTGCCGGCTTTATCTACTTTGCCTGCAATGTGCCGTTGTTCTTCTTGGCATACAAATCTCTGGGCAAAATGTTTTTTGTCAAAACCGTAATTTGCGTAGTGGTACAGACTTTCTTGCTGTCTCTGCTGAAAAGCCCTGAAGTACCAATCATCGAAGACCGTCTGGCAGCATGCCTAATCGGCGGTATTATCGCAGGCTGGGGTGTAGGTCTCACACTGAAAAACGGCGGTTCCGGCGGCGGGCAGGATATCCTGGGCGTATACTGCACCAAAAAACTGAAAAATTTCAGCGTAGGCAAACTGAGCCTCATTATCAACGCCGGTGTATACGGTGCCTGTGCATTGATGTTTGACCTGACAGTCGTAATCTACTCTTTAATTTATACAGCGATTCTGTCTATGGTAATCGACCAAACCCATTCACAGAACATTACGGTAGAAGTAACCATCTACACCAAAACCAAATCACAGGAAATTCGTGAAAACATTCTGGAAGTGCTGGGTCGCGGCTGTACCTATTGGGAAGCCACCGGGAATTTTACTGATTCCAATACAACAATCATCACTACCATCATTTCCAAATACGAAGTAACACAGCTCATGCGCAACGTACACTTCATTGACCCAAATGCGTTTGTGGTAGTAAAAGATAACGTACACGTAGACGGGTATTTTATCAAACGTCTGTAAAGATATCACACACACAATTTCACAGCCTTAAAACGTAAAATAGCCTGTTCTGCAGCGACGCAGAATAGGCTATTTGTGTGTAACGCTCACTAGAAAATTTCTCGTACATGAAGTCACTTATATTCATGATTACCTATTGTAACAGTGTAGTCTTCACCCTTCACAAATCTTCTGATTTCATCAGCAATCATCAATGTAATCTCGTCATTATTATAGCGTACTAAACTTTACTCTTTTCTGAAAAAGTTGCTTCAAAGTCATAATGCCACTCCTCCATTAATACTCCACCACCAGTTTATTCCGCGCAGCAAT
>JAFNVD010000196.1 GCA_017383785.1 Peptococcaceae bacterium
AAGACTAAGAGATAGAAAAAGATATTTAAGATTTAGATAAAAGGATTAATAAGGATGATAAGGATGTAGGGGAGGGGTCTGCCCTCCTGTCGAAAAACGGATGCACAAATCATGGCACGTCAGGCGGGCATATAATTTATTCGGGACGGTAGACCCGTCCCCTACAAGAATGAAAAATATACAAATTTTTATAGACGTTATAAATGAAAATACAGGCGAATCTCCAATATTTCGACAATGTTCGACACGATACGACAATGTATGACACAAACCAACATATATTGACAGTTTAATATTTACATTATAGAAATATATAGTAAATTATCGGCGCCATAGGGTCAGTGCATGGGTGAAAATTGTATTTGACATCTACCCCAGCATGCGGTATAGTATCCAACGTTCCGGAACAACAACCAAAAATCACCAATAGTAGGGGACGGCGACCCCGACGTCCCGCATCATTGTTACCAACAAAGGAGGATCACCGCAATGGCACAACCGCATATTTTACAACAATTCAACCAATGTGCCATTGCCCATCGGTTTACCGGTGTACAGACACAGCTGTGGCAGTGCCTGTACTGGCTCACCCATACCTATGGCCAGGGGGTATGCATCCCTACCTATCATCTGCTGGAGACAATGGGCATCAGCCGCAGCCAGCTGCTCCGTGCCCGCAAAGCATTAGAAGATGCCGGGTGCCTGCGCGTACACAAAACCGGTGCCCAGCGCACCCATTATACCGTGATGGTGGATGGCGTACCGGTGGATATGGATGGCGGTGGGAAAAACGGACGTGCAAAACATGAGACAGGAAAATGCGGAACGCCGGGGACAGCGTTCTCTACAAACAAAACAATGGAAAACGGTAGGGGGTGCTGTCCTCAGCATCCCGCAACACTGCATAAAAATCGTGATTATGTAAAACCACAAAAATCCCAACCTACCGGTGTGGCGCCGCAGCCGGATATCGTGATGAATGGGGAAATGGAACAGCAAATCGAAACGTTTACCACTCGGCACGGCTATAGTCGTATGGCAGGGCGCAAATTGCTAGAATGGCACCGCATGCGTCGCCAACACGGATGGACTATGACTCTGCCCGGCTTTGTCAGCACTATGGATGCATTGCAAACCTATTGCAGTGGTGATGAGGACATGCTGATCAAGATTGTAAATCGCACCTTGCAGCACCAATGGAAAGGGTTCCACCCGTATGTGGGGGATGGGTCTGCAGTCCCGAACAAACCCAACACCGGCCCGAACAAACATAATAAACAATCGGCCCGATTGCCCAAATATGATACCAAATATGAAGACCTAGATTATCTGGAGTGGTAATGATGATATTAACGGAGGAAAACATGGATAACAATATCAACAATCTATACGACCCTATTACACGCAAACTCACATCGGCTGCACGCCGTACGCTGCAAGAGGAGCTGGCAGGATTGCACGGTGTACCGCCGGTGGCGCCACGCATCGCTCGCAAAGAGCCGGAGCTGTTAACCCCGATACAGCAAGAGCTGTGGGGGAGTTTAGAGCCATCTTATGCACGGTACTGTACCGACTGGGATAAGATTTGTGCCATTTTGCCTTCTTATCTTGTGGACGGTACCAATGGCACCATAGTCTACTATATCGATGGTACTTACGATGTTTTGCGCCATCGTATTACCTGGGTGCTGGATGATTTACTGGAGTATATGCTTACCAGCAAAGCCATCTTGGAGCATCACTCTATCCGCTGGATGGGCGGCATCGACCGCCGTAGAGTGCCCCTAGTGGTGAACGATACCTTTTGCCTGGTACCGGTGACATGCCGTATGGCCGAACGCCGCAACGACGGCACCACCGGCTATGTAGTGCTTCGATATATTTATGATGTACTGCCCGGGGAAGCATGGCGCAGCCTGCATAGAGATGAAGAAGATTTGTTATCCGACTATGACAACGTGCTCAACAGGCCCAAATCAGAAGCAGAGGAAGTGTCAATCCTGGTGTTAAAAGGTGATACAGCCCTGCTATTTCGTGTACGAGATGCCCACAAGCTGGCCCTGCGTGACAGCGCCAAAACCGTGAAAAATAATATTATACTGGCGTATCAATTGATGAAGTACCGGGAATGCACATTGTGGAATAGGGTGTAGATAATCCTGTAATCGATTGGATCTTCAGCGGAGGATAAAGAAAAACCTCATATTTTTATGAAAAAATTAATTGTGTGTGTCTCTTTTGCATCCTTTTATGTGATAAAATTAATTAAAGCAATATATGATTGCTGGATTTTAGTATAAAAATAAAATGCTTAGGGAGAGATAGGTATGCGCACAAAAGATTTTGTTGAAAAATTAGAGCAAGATGCAAAAGAAAATAATTTAGTGATTATGGAAAAAATTCAAGCAGTAGGGAAAAATCCGGAAGCAGTATATGCTATTGCACAGGAAGTAGGCGTGACCGATAGCTTTGAAGTATTCCAGGCAGAGATGACAAAAATGTATGAGAATATGAGTATGGAACTGACTGATGAAGAACTGCTTGCTGTTGCAGGCGGTGAGTTGACCAGTGAAGAAAAGATTGGTATGGCTATTGGTATTCCGGTAGGTGTAGGACTTAGTGCTGCTACTGCTGCTGCTCTGTGAATCTTAGAGGTAATGCCAAATAGATGTAGAAAGCACATCATATTAATTGATATGGTGTGTCTTTTTTCATTTTTTGTATGCCAGAATTTGTACATAACATATGTGATAGGCTGAGGGAGGAATTTTCTTTGCACAGAACAGAATGGAATATCCGTTATAAAGAAAATGCTCCACAGGAAACAGTGGAGCGCATCATCGAGCTTTTACACAATATTGGTTTAGAAACAGAATATATGGAATTTGGTCTAGATACCAAAGGTTGTTATAGCAGCCGTGTTAGCCTCAAAAATTCGGGGCTGCACGCCATTGGCGCCAACGGGAAAGGCACTACGGCAGAGTTTTGTAAGGCCAGTGCTTATGCAGAGCTCATGGAACGCATT
>JAFNVD010000024.1 GCA_017383785.1 Peptococcaceae bacterium
AGCTGGGAGAGCACCTGCCTTGCAAGCAGGGGGTCAGCAGTTCGATTCTGCTTATCTCCACCATATGCGGAAGTGGCTCAGTGGTAGAGCATCGCCTTGCCAAGGCGAGGGTCGCGAGTTCGAATCTCGTCTTCCGCTCCAGCAAAAAGCAGATTCTTCGGAGTCTGCTTTTTTTATTGTTTATGACCCCATTCTATGATAGAATGAGGAACAGAGAAGATTGATTGAACCGAACGGAGGTATTCCAATGTTTGAATATGAATTGATTAAAGAAGATAAAGATACCGGAGCCCGTGCCGGTGTGTTCCACACACCTCACGGTGACATCCAGACCCCAGTATTTATGCCGGTAGGTACCCAGGCTACTGTAAAAACCATGACACCGGAAGAATTGAAAGAATGTAATGCGCAGATTATTCTGAGCAATACCTATCATTTGTATTTGCGTCCAGGTCATGAACTGGTAAAAGAAGCCGGCGGTCTGCATAACTTTATGAAATGGGATCGTCCAATCCTGACAGATAGCGGTGGATTCCAGGTATTTAGTTTGGGGGATTTACGCAAAATCAAAGAAGAAGGGGTAGAGTTCCGTTCTCATATCGACGGTTCCAAACATTTATTTACTCCGGAATCCGTTATGGAAATTGAAAATGCATTGGGTGCCGATATCATTATGGCATTTGATGAATGTGCACCATATCCTGCAAGTTTTGAATACGTGCAGAACTCTTCTGATCGTACCTTCCGTTGGTTGCAGCGCTGTAAAGATGCCCACAAACGTGAAGACCAGGCGTTGTTTGGTATTATTCAGGGTGGTATGTACAAAGAATTGCGTGAAAAAAGCGCCCGTGATATTACCTCTATCGATTTACCGGGCTATGCCATTGGCGGCTTGAGTGTAGGGGAACCGGCTGAAAAAATGTACGAAATGCTGGATTACACCACACCATTGATGCCGAAACACAAACCACGTTATCTGATGGGTGTAGGTGCTCCTGAAAATCTGGTAGAAGGCGTACTGCGCGGTGTAGATATGTTTGACTGCGTACTGCCAACCCGTATTGGACGCAATGGTACCGTATTTACCAAAGAAGGCAAACTGGTAATTCGTAACGCTGAATATGCCCGTGATTTCCGTCCAATGGAAGAAGGCTGTCAGTGCTATGCATGCCGTAATTACAGCAGAGCATATATCCGTCATCTGATTAAAACCGGTGAAGTGTTGGGTATTCGCTTAACTACCATTCACAATATTCACTTCTTAACGAACTTGATGGCTGAATTGCGTCAGGCAATTTTAGAAGACCGTGTATTAGAATTCAGAGAACAGTTCTATGCAAATTTGAAAAAGTAATAAACAAATAATAAATAAATAATAAACCAGCAAACAATTCTTGCTGAAAGATAAGAACGTATATAAAAAGACCTCAACCCTTTTCTGCAGTGTCGAGATTGGAATGAACAGCTGTGTATGATTGTTTCAAATGCGGTGGACAAAGTCCATAAGCATGAAACAATATAAGCAGATGTTGCATTCCACGAGGGTTTGCAGAAAAGCCGTTGAGGTCTTGTTTTATGTTGTTTTAGATATGATGCATAATACTCATCCCATTAAGTTGAAATGGAATGGAAATAAAGAACCCTGCAGTCAGTGCAAACAGCACAGCCAGTACAAGTGTAATTACACCGGCAATCATCAGACCTTTTACTAACAATTTTGAGTCAAACCCTGTAGTGGCAGGTGGCTGATACCCGTTGTATGGTTCGTAGTATGGTAATGCTGTACCACAGTGTGCACACACATGCCAATCCGGTTCAATTGTTGCACCGCAACCCGGGCATGCCATTTTGAGCTCAGTACCACATTGCGGGCATACCGAATAGCTGTCTTTTACGGCTGCACCGCAACGATGGCAGCGATGCCCACCGTTGTTATACCGTACAAGCAGATAAATTACCAACCCTACAAAATACGGAATCAGCACGGCTACAGCAGTCCATAGCCATGCAGTCATGCCATGACTTTTGGCATCTTGATATACAAATAAACCAATGCATACCGGAACGGCAATGGTTACAAACAAAGTTAAGAACATTAAAATCATTGCAAATTCTCCCTTCTATCAGTCAAGTCCTATAAGCCAAGCCGTTTGGCATCTTTTGTGCGAATAAAAATTTCGTACATCTTATCATGGTCCATGTTAATACCGATACTTCCATGCACACCTCTATGTGTACCGCCACCGGCCCAACGCCCTGTTTGGCTATTCACTTTATATTTATACTTCACACCATGCTGTTTCAAATATTCACGCATTTCATTAAATTCCTGCAAACTGGTGCCCACAAATACCGATTTAGAATTAAACATTGTAATCATATCAGAAGCCCCTTTCTGTATCATAGTGCCGTACTATATTTTATTATAACATATTTTAAAAAGATAATCAAAAATATTGTGCAGATTCATGTTGCACTTTGATACTTTGCATGGTATATAAGGTGAGAGGGGGCGGTGAGATGACCCGAGTGGATTTATTTTTTACCTTATACCAAACAATATATGATGACATCTCAATACCGATCAACAATGAGCCGAATGATGTGGTAGCTCAATATGGCAATATGGTATATCGGCTGGCCTTTGCCAGATTGCAGAATCGACACGATGCAGATGATATTTTTCAAGAGGTATTTTTACGATATATACGTCGTGCACCACAGTTTTCCAATCGAGAACATGAAAAAGCGTGGTTTTTGCGTACTACCATTAATTGCTGTAAAAATTATTGGGCTTCGGCATGGCAGCGCAAGACCACCGGTTTATCAGAAGTATCGGAGCAGCCTGTAGTATATGACAATGAGGATGCACAACTGCTGGCAGAGGCACTGGCAAAACTTGCACCTAAATATCGTGTGGTGCTGCATTTGTATTATTATGAAGGGTTAA
>JAFNVD010000197.1 GCA_017383785.1 Peptococcaceae bacterium
AATATATTTTAAATGGCTTTTTATAAATTTTATACTTCAAATTATGTAAAAAATACAATATATAACTTATTGATGCATATTATCGGTATTTCTTTGCTGTATACGGTGCGGGCTGCACGAAGCATGGTACCATCACCGCCAATCACCAATACCATTTGTGCCTCATTGCAGAAGGTTTCCGCAGACACAGCGCTAATTGCGAGCGCCTCTGCCTCTTCACCCATTGCCAATACATTGACATTCTGCTCACGCAAAAGTGTAATCACTTGTCGACCAATCTGTACAATCTGCTCTTTGTAGCTGTTGATAATCAACCCGATTGTTTTGATTTCTGTATTTTCTATTCTATTTTGTTCTATTTGTGGGATTGTCATAACTTATCCTCTCCCCAATGCTTTGCCATCACCATAGGCAAATCTGATTTCCTGCAAATTTTTATGCTCCATATCCAAAAGCAATATACCGTCAGGCTGATATACCATATAGTATTCCAATAGCTGTCGTCTGATGGCAGGCAGTTTGGCATTACCTTGCTGGCCGCTCTTCACCTCTACCACATACAGTTTCCAGCCACGTCGCACCAAATAATCGGCTCGTACGATACTTTTTTCAGCTTCTCCATCTACATAGATGATAACTTCTTCTCTAAGCTGAGAGGCCAAAATTTTGTACCCATGGCTGCGCAAAAATTTCACTGCAGCATTTTCTGCAATGCGTCCACTTTTGAAGGTACGTTTTACACGATAGTTTTTATAGTTAATCACTACAAGATGATACAGTATCATTCCTGCAAATACACCAATCAGGAGTATCACTGCCAAAACAGCAATATCCCCACCGGCATATAACAACGTTTGCAAATATTCTATTGCTTGTATCCCTGCAGCTTTTATTTGTACTACAAGTTCTTGCACCGCAATCACTGATCCAAACTGCCATGGGCTGCTGCTATTACGGCATGCACATCCGGTACAAATTCAGATGCAGGATTTTTGCAGCCCCACAACAAATATTCAATATTGCCTTCCGGCCCTTTGATTGGTGAATAGTCTAATCCCCATACGGTGAGATTCATTTCTGCGCATAAATTCAGAATTTTTTCTACTACTTCAATGTGTACCGCAGGGTCACGCACTACGCCTTTTTTCCCTACTTTTTCACGGCCTGCTTCAAACTGTGGCTTAATGAGTGCCAATACATGACCGCCATCTTTCAGAAATGCCATGGCAGGAGGCAGGATTTTTTCTAAAGAGATAAAGGACACGTCTGTGGTGATGATATCCACCATCTCACCCAAACTGTCTGCTTCCAAATAACGAGCATTGGTTTTCTCCATATTGATAACCCTTGCATCGCTGCGCAATTTCCAGTCTAACTGATTATACCCTACATCAATGGCAAATACCTTTACCGCTCCATTCTGCAATGCACAATCTACAAAACCACCGGTAGAAGCGCCGATATCTGCCACTACTTTGCCTGTCATATCTACCGGGAACACCTGTAATGCTTTTTCCAGCTTCAGCCCGCCGCGGCTTACATACGGAATGTCCTGCCCAAGCAAGCGAATCGGAAGTTCCGGATTAATTTCTGTACCGGCTTTGTCTATTTTTTTTTCGTCTACCAGTACTTTCCCGGCCATAATCAAAGCTTTGGCTTTTTCACGGCTAGAAGCCAGTCCTTTTTCTACCAGCACAACGTCCAGTCTTTGTTTTGCCATATTAGCCTAACCTTTCTTTTACTTTCGCAACTACACTTTCTACATCTAACCCCTGCATTTCTTTTAATCGTGCAGTGTTGCCATGCTGTACAAAGCTATCGGCAATACCGATAGTGAGTACATTACGTGCATCTATGCCATGCTGATTGTACAGCTCCAGTACAGCAGAACCAAACCCTCCGGTTACGGCCTGTTCTTCTAATGTTACCAAAAGTGTATCCTGCCCTGCATACTGCAGAATGGTGTCTGCATCCAATGGTTTGGCAAAACGTGCATTGATCACTGTAGGCGTAATGCCCAATTCTGCCTGCAAGCGTTCTGCAGCCAGTTCTGCAATGTGTACCATACTGCCCAATGCCAGCAATGTTACTTTATCGCCTTCTTGCAACACTTCAGCTTTCCCCAATGGCAATACTTGAAGTGCTTCATCCATTGGCACACCCAAACCCTCACCGCGCGGATAACGCATTGCTACCGGACAGTTGTATGTCAATGCAGAGTTCAGCATATGACGCAGTTCGTTTTCGTCTTTTGGCGCCATACATACCATATTTGGAATATGTCTCAAATAGGACACATCGAAAATACCATGATGCGTAGGCCCATCATCGCCTACCAGCCCTGCACGATCCAAACAAAATACCACAGGAGCATTCTGCAATGCCACGTCATGCATCACCTGGTCATAAGCTCTTTGCAAGAAAGTAGAATATATCGCTACCACAGGCTTATACCCATCTAGAGCCATAGCCGCAGCCATGGTCACAGCATGTTCTTCTGCAATCCCTACATCAATGGTGCGTGCAGGGAATTGTTCCTGAAATACATTAATGCCGGTACCTTTACCCATAGCAGCTGTGATACCAACAATGCGGTCATCCTGTGCACCAAGCTCAGCTAATGTTTTTCCGAATACAGAAGTATAGGTTGGTACTGTGGATTTCTTTTTCAGTTCACCTGTCTGGATATGAAACGGAGAAACACCATGGAATAAGTCCGGATTTTTCTCTGCCGGTGCATATCCTTTTCCTTTTTTGGTTTCTACATGAATCAGTACCGGACGGTTAATCCCTTTTACATTTTCCAGCACAGTCATCAATGCAGGTAAATCATGACCATTGATTGGACCATAATATTTAAAACCAAACTCTTCAAACAATACACCCGGTACCAACAGATATTTTAGCGAATCTTTCAGCTTATCCGCTGCTTTAAACATCTTATCCCCAATACCCGGAATTTTTTTCAATAATTCTTCTACGTCATCTTTGCTCTTAGTATAGGCAGGATTGCTGCGTGCTCGGCTCAAATATTCTGCCAAAGCACCTACGTTTGGGTCGATGGACATTTCATTGTCGTTTAAAATTACGATAATATTACTATCCATATGACCTGCATTTTCTAACGCTTCGAATGCCATGCCACCAGTCATAGCACCATCGCCAATGACAGCAATGACATTGTTTTTTCCACCGCGCAAATCACGCGCTTTTGCAAAACCTACTGCTGCGGAAATAGAGGTACTGCTATGTCCTGCCCCAAATGCATCGTGTTCACTTTCACTGCGTTTTGGGAAACCGGACAACCCATCTAATGTACGCACAGTATGAAACTGCTCATATCGACCTGTCAACAATTTATGCACATAGGACTGATGCCCTACGTCCCAAATAATTTTATCTTCCGGTGTATGAAACACCATATGCAGTGCCAGCGTCAATTCTACTACGCCTAAATTAGGTGCCAAATGGCCGCCGTTTTCTGATACGACCTGAATCAGCGTTTCTCGTATTTCCTGTGCAAGCACTTTTAACTCAGACATATTCATTGTTTTGATATCATCAGGGCTTTTAATCTGCTGCAAATACTGCATGACTTCACCTTCCTCACCCGTTGTCTATCTATCATTCACGGTTATAACCATATACCGATTGTAATCCCCAATATTGCCCCTACAGCCACTTCAATCTGTTTGTGGCCAAGCAGTTCTTTTAGTTTTTCCTGATTCATATGATTGTCAGGATACAAATCCCGTGCAATCTTGTTCAATAATTCTGCATGCTTTCCGGCTTCTCGACGCACATTGGCTGCATCGTACATCACTACCAGCGAAGTCACCGCCGCAATGGCAAACGCCACTGAATCCAGCCCCATAGTCTTGCCGACAGAAGCGGTCATTGCTGTCATCAATGCTGAATGGGAACTTGGCATTCCTCCGGAACTTATCATTTTACCGAAATCGAATCGTTTTTCTTCTACCAATACCAGTACAACTTTAATAACCTGCGCTATAAACCATGCCAGAATGGCCGCTATTAAAGCCTTATTCTCCAACAAATCTACAAATTCCACGCTACCTCGCCCCTCGCATGCCAGTTAATTTTATTCAGCACTTTTTGTTCAACGCATCATATGCAATGCATCATATTCAATACATTTCGATACAGTTTGATTAATTTTCTCTGCTTAATAAGTATAACGCAAGTTGCTTTAACATATCCGCACCATCGCCCAATGGTGCCAACGCATGAATCGCTGTATCCACAGCCTCTTTTGCCATTACTTTGGATTGTTCTAAACCAAACAGCAAAGGATAGGTTGCTTTTTGATTTTTTTCGTCACTGCCTACCGGTTTTCCGATTTTTTCAGCATCACCAACTACGTCTAAAATATCATCGGTAATCTGAAATGCCAGCCCAAGCTGATGTGCATATATAGTGAGCGCTTCTAGCTGTTCTTCATTTGCACCGCCTAAAATAGCCCCAATACGTACCGATGCGGCAATCAAGGCTCCTGTTTTGTGCGAATGAATATACTGCAGCAATTCTAAACTTGGCTCTTTCTGTTCAGATAAAATATCCACTACCTGACCGCCAATCATACCGGCTTCGCCGCTGGCTTTGGCAGCTTCCTGAATAATCTGAATCATTTGCAGGCTGTTTTCTGCAGTGGCCATATTAGCCAAAATCTCAAATGCATAGGTAAGCAGCGCATCCCCTGCCAAAATAGCCATACCTTCGCCAAATACTTTATGGTTGGTCAGTTTGCCACGACGATAATCATCGTTGTCCATGCCAGGCAAATCATCGTGAATCAGTGAATAGGTATGAATACACTCCAATGCACACGCTGCATCCAAGGCCGGTGCACCACTGCCGCACACAGCCTCACACGCTGCTACGCACAATACCGGACGGAATCTTTTACCCCCGGCGAATACACTGTATGCCATAGCCTCATGAATCACTTCCGGATAGCTCTGTGCCGATGGCAGAAGTTCACGTAAACGTGCATCTGTCATAGCACTAATATTTGACATATAGGTTTTGATTGTTTTTATATTTTCCATAGTTGCATTCTGCATAGGATCGCTCCTTATTGAACTTCGAACTGCCCATTGCGAAACATTGCCAGTTTGCCTTCGGCAGCAGTCAGTTTTTCCTGACATACTTTAATATATTCTAATCCATTCTGAAAGCTTGTAATTGCATCTTCCAGCGGTAATTCTCCGTTATCCAGTTGACGAACCACCATCTCAAGCGCTTCCATGGCTTGCTCATAGGTCAGTTCTTTCGCATTACTTATTGTTTCCATGTATGCTCCTCCTTACCGGTAATTGTGCCTGTAAGAACACCGTGTTGCAATGTCACGGCAATTTGCTCTCCAATCTGTACTTGCTCTGCACTACGCACCAATGTACCATTTTGATTATGACATACTGCATATCCGCGGCTCAATACAGACAATGGACTCAAAGCATTAAGCTGTGCTGCTTCTTTCGCCATTTGCTGACGTTTTTGCTGTAAATACACGCTGTACATCTGTTCCAAAAGCCTTGCCTTGTCATCCAAACGCTGCTGCGCATCCTGCCACAACAACTCAGGCTTTTGCATGATACGATGTTGTGCCAAATAATCTAATCTGATGCGTTTTTGCTGCAGATAGGATTCATAATGCTGCACTAAAGACCGTTCTCTAAGACGCAATTGCTCCATAAGCTGTGATTGTACCGGTACGGCCAACTCTGCGGCCATAGACGGTGTCGCAGCCCGTACATCTGCAGCAAAATCCGATAAGGTAACATCGGTTTCATGGCCTACTGCACTAATAATCGGCACCGGACTCTCAGCAATTTTTCGCACTACAGCTTCTTCGTTGAAGCACCACAATTCTTCCAACGAACCGCCACCGCGACCTGCGATAATGACATCCATACCTTGCCCGTACAAAACATCCAGTGCTGCGCAAATAGAGGAAGCCCCTTCTGCCCCCTGCACAATAGCAGGTACGATATACAGCTCTACCGCAGGATATCGTCTGCGCATAATCGTTACCATATCTCGAATGGCAGCACCGGTAGGTGATGTGACAATCCCTACTTTTTGCGGCATAAAAGGCAACGCACGTTTACGAGCCGTATCAAAGAGGCCTTCTTTTGTTAGTTTTTCTTTTAGCTGTTCATATGCCATATGCAATGCTCCGGCCCCTGCCGGCATCATTTGCTCTACATAAAGCTGGTATACACCATCCCGCTCGTACACAGCCACATAACCGCCAATCAGTACTTCCATACCATGGCCGGGCTGAAACTGCAAGCGTTGTGCATTTCCACGAAACATTACACATTTGATGGTGCCTGTCTTGTCTTTTAAAGAAAAATACAAATGCCCGGAACTATGCCGTGTAAAATTAGAAATTTCCCCACGCACCAACACACTGCTAAGACGTGTGTCCTGCCCCAGAATACGCTTAATATAGCTATTAATTTCACTGACGGTAAGTATTTCTCGCTGCATTTGTATCATTCACCCCCATAAATATTATCGGAGCGTCGAGGTTGCCGCCCCCTGCAATCACTATTGAATTTTGCCGGCCAAAATTGCTTCTGCTTCTTCTTCTGTTACTTCACGTTCAATAATCATGGTTACTTTTTCTTCATCTTTGATTGGCGCTTCTGCCATAGCTTCTTTGGCTGCATCAGTCACGATAGAATCTTTACGTTCTTCGTTTTTCATCACTTTATCCAGTACACTGTTGATAAAACCGGAAGATTCTTTTTTACCATAAATTTTAGCCATTTCTACAGCTTCGTTGATGGCACCTTTCTGTGCAATATGACCACTATACAGCATTTCATACACGGCCAAACGCAATAAGTTGCGGTCTACGCTCATCATACGTCCTACAGTCCAACCAGTCACATTGCGCTGAATAATAGCATCAATATCGGCTTTGTTGCTTTCTACAGCCAGTACCAGCTCGCGGCAAAATGCCTGCTCACGCTGATTCAAGCCATCCTCTTCCATAGTATGTGCCAATGCTGTTTCTACATCCACACTGCCCATATCTACCTGGTAAATAATTTTAAATGCAGTTTCTCTGCTTTGATGTCTCATAATTATTACACCTCTGTTTCTTCATCTTCCACCGGTTCGGTCACCGCGGTTTCTTTGTTATATTCCTGGCTTTCTCGCTCATGTTCTTTCTCAAACGAGACGCCTTGTACATAAATATTAACTTCTTTAACTGTAAGTCCTGTCATCATCTGCACCGACTGACGTACTTCTTTTTGCAGCTCCATGGCAAGCTTTGGAATTTTGACACCATAGTCTACATAAATATACAATGCAATTTGTACTTCATGTGCTTCAAGCTCTACCTTAACACCTTTTGCCGGATTTTTCTTACCCAGCTTTTCAGTAAAGCCGGATGCCATGCTGGTAGGTGCATGGGCAATCCCTTCTACCCGATCGGCTGCCATACGTACAATTGTTGCAACGGCTTCTTCAGAGATATGAATACTGCCATAAGCAGTTTCCGTCGCCCCTGACACAGGCTCTTGCACTTTGTTGTCAGACATAACATCACCTCAATGTTATTTCAGGTTATATATCATTAAGTATACCAGTATTTCAATAAAAATTAAACTGATTTTATAAATTTTCCGTATATTTTCTGCATATTTTTTGCATAAAACTGTGCCTTTATGCAAAAACGGAGCTGTATAAACACAACTCCGCCCTAAATACTTTTTTATTTTTTTACCAATGGTTTTAATTCATCCAGTACTTCCTGAAAATAGTTCAAGGTATCTTCTACCGGTTGCGGTGCAGCCATATCTACACCGGCAATTTTCAACAGATTAATCGGGTAATCACTACCGCCGCATGTCAAAAACTTGCGATAATTTGCCACCGCACCTGCTTCGCCATTTAAAATTTTCTTAGAAATGCTCACCGCTGCAGAAATACCTGTGGCATACTGATACACATAAAATGCGCGATAAAAATGCGGAATACGTGCCCATTCGTAAGTAAGTACATCATCGATGACAAAATCATCACCATGATAAATTTCATACAAATGGCGATATTCTTTGCACAGTACATCCGGCAACAGTGGCATGCCCTGTTCCACCATTTTGTGTGTCATATGTTCGAAGTCCGCAAATAATGTCTGACGATACATAGTTGAGCGAATATTGTCCAACTGATTGCAAAGCAGCAATGCTTTTTCCTCATCAGACTGGCTATTTTTATACAGATAGTCAAACAACAGCTGTTCATTTACAGTAGAGGCCACTTCCGCTGTAAAAATGCAGTAGTCAGAATATACATATGGCTGATTCTGATTGCTATAATAACTATGCATCACATGACCCAATTCATGGGCAATGGTAAATACATCATTTAATGTTCCTGTAAAGTTCAGCAAAGAGAACGGATGATAGCCATAGGAATGAATGGCATATGCACCGGTGGCTTTATTTTTGGCAGGATATACATCAATCCAGCGATTGTCAAAAGCCTCTTTCAGAACTGCAGTATAATCTTCACCCAATACTGCAGTGGCTTCCAGTACAATCTGTTTGGCCTCTTCATAGGTATAGGTGCGGTCAACACCAGGTACAATCGGTACAAACAAATCGCTAAAATGAATTTCCTCTAAACCCAGCACCTCTTTGCGCAATGTCACATAATCCTGTAATGGACCTGCATTTTTGCGCACAGTAGCAATCAAGTTGTCATATACCTCTTCCGGAATATGATTGCCGGACAATGCCATTGCACGAGCAGAATCATATTTACGACTTTTTGCCACAAATACATCGTTTTTCACAGAACCGTAATAGGTAGATGTAATGGTATTGATATGTTGACCATACACACCCAACAGTTTTGTGAAAAATTCATAACGAAATGCCGCATCCGGATGATTTAGCGCGATCTGATAATTGTTGTTGTTTACCTCAATCTCTTCGCCTTCCGGTGTAGTGATGATAGGATACACAATATCATTTACGGTCAAATCATCATAAATTTTTTCAAAGGAGTTGCCCAAAGCACCCATTTTGCTCAAAATTTCTTCAATCTGCTGATTGAAAATATGGTTTTTCTGCTCAAAGAGTCCTTCCATCATGAAACCATACAGCTGTAGCCCTTCATTTTGTGCTGCATAATCCGCAAAAATTTCCGGTGTCAATTCCAATAGTTCAGGTTCCAAAAAAGAAAGTTTTTCTGCAATGGCTGTATAGATACTATCTGCAGATTCATAAATATCTTTCGCTTCACCGTTAGCCATATTCTGGTCAAAATACATTTTGGCATACACAAACAGTGCGGTCAGCTTTTCCCCTAATTTATCGTTACGTTTTAACGCCAGATACAGCGTGTCAGCGTTTTTAGTAATGGTGCCCTGCATAGCGGCCAACTCATCAGCCATTGTACGAGCCTCATCCATCCCATCACGCCATGCCTGCACACTCTCAAACATATGGGTCAAATCCCATGTATCTTTTAACTCTGCCATATATCTTATCCTCCTAAACAAAACGACTTTATTCGTCTCTAGTATACTGCAAAATTTATGGAATTATTATAGCACGAACTATGCAGAAATGCAAAAAGAACACCGACACGTTTGTGTCGATGTTCTAGAAGAAAAGGGATGTTTATTTTGGCTAAATTATTTAGCGAAATAACGTTTCAGCAGACCTTCGAATGCTTTACCATGTCTTGCTTCATCGCGTGCCATTTCATGCACAGTGTCATGGATTGCATCTAAGCCTTTCATTTTTGCCATGGTTGCCAGATCCTGTTTACCCTGGGTTGCACCATGTTCTGCTGCTACTCTCAGTTTCAGGTTTTCTTCTGTGGATGCTGTTACTACTTCACCCAGCAGTTCTGCAAATTTCGCTGCATGTTCTGCTTCTTCGTAAGCTGCTTTTTCCCAGTACAGACCGATTTCAGGATAGCCTTCTCTGTGTGCTACTCTTGCCATTGCCAGGTACATACCTACTTCTGTACATTCACCTGTGAAATTGTCTCTTAAACCTTTAATGATTTCTTCGTCGATACCTTCGCAGATACCTACTTTGTGTTCTGCTGCATATACCAGTTCACCACCGATTTCATGTTCGGTGAATTTTTTTGCTTTACAAATTGGGCATTCTGCCGGCTGTACATCAGCCTCTGTTGTCCATCCACATACTGCGCATACATATTTTTTCATAATCGTTTCCCCCTGTTTTGGTTTCTTTTATATTTTTTATTTAGTAAACTTTTTCACTCGAGAGGTGTGTTTGTTATTTCTCTCTCGCTGTTATGTTTTATATATACCCCTGCTTTTTTCACCTTAAACATAAAATAATAAAAATTTTCACAAAATATTTGTCATTTTTGCGACTTTTTATTAACGACAAAACGCTGACCATTTGGTCAGCGTTTCATATATGCATAGTTATTTGCACAATTCTGCCGCCAAAGCAGTTACCTGTGCAGTACTTGTTTCATTCAGAGCAGACAGGATTGTGACATTGTTTTCTGTATAGGTGATATTTTTACTCTTTTCCAGCATAGATTTCATCCATTTTGCCGCTACAGGAGCCCAGCTGCCATTTTCGATAAATGCTACTGTGCGGTTGCTGTAGTTGCGTTCTGTCAAATGATCAATGAATGTTTTCATAAACGGGAACATATCACCGTTGTATGTGGTGGTAGCCAGCACCAGTTTGCTATAGCGGAAAGCATCCTCTACTGCTTCTGCCATATCGCAACGTGCCAAATCAGCTACTACTACTTTTGGGCAGCCTTTGGCTTCCAGTTCTGCAGCCAGCAACTCTACTGCTTTTTTGGTATTGCCGTATACAGATGTGTAGGCAAT
>JAFNVD010000198.1 GCA_017383785.1 Peptococcaceae bacterium
AATTTGCTTAACTGATTTCGGCAATCCATTTTTTTGACCAGGCAAACAATAGTTCAGACATCAAATTGAACTCTACTGCTCCGCCGTTTTTCAAATTTAAAAAGGTTTCCACTATATACCGTTCATCCGAAGATACAGCTTGAAGCAAATCCTTCTGATGGCTGATATAGTTTCCCGTTTGCTTGAAAGCAATTGCCTGTACAACAAAAGAAGCCGATTTATATAAGCCTCGCAAAACATCTTCGCTTTTTTCATGGAGCATATTGTGAACACATCCATGATATATATTACAGGCACCGATTTTGATTGCTCTGCTCACAGCACTTTCGTCAATAATAGCCATCACTTCATCAAGGCTTCCCTGAATCGGTGTGGTGTCATGGCAAAACTGGAACAGGTCAGATGGTTCCCAATGCATAAGTTCCTTCTTCCCAGAAAGGAAACCACAAATCAGTTCCCTATAAGACATGGCATCCAGCATGTTATGATAAGTTTGGATGTCTGCGGCAGATAATTCATCCAAAATTACGACAATATCAATATCGCTTGTTTCTGTTGCTTCGCCACGACCATAACTGCCCTGCAAACCAACAAACCATACACGGCTTGCGAAAGTCTCATTTAATATCTGCAAGAAATCTTTCATCCAAACAGTAATATCTATCATCCTAATCACCTCATCATATTCTTATCTATTTCGTTATTCCATTGTCTATTATATAGGCGAAAAAAGCAACAGAAAGTTTCATATGTTGGGCTTTTTCATAAATTCAACAGCGATTATGCTATTTCTTATCCCAACTCGATATACTCCACTTTGTTCCCATGTACTCTCAAAAGTTCTACCAAATCATTGGCGGCCAAATATACTGTGGCATTGTTCTCATTGGGATGCACGGAGATGGTTTTATTTTCGAAATAAGCGTCGATATATACCTGTACCGCACACTCTTTATCATTCAACACGCCAAAGGGCGTGACAGCCCCTTTTTTGAGCGCGAGAAAGCGCATTAAATCTTCTTCCGAGGCAAAGCTTAATCTCCTAGAGCCTATCTTCTCCTGAAACTGTTTCAGATCTACTGCCAGTGCGTCACGCACGGTAAGCAAATAATAATTTTTCTTTTTGTCATCCCGTAAGAACATATTCTTCGCCCCGGCTTCCGGATTAGGCAACTGTAGTTGTTCTGCTTCTTCTACTGTAAACACAGGAATATGCTCAATAGCCGTATATTTTATTTTTTGCCCATCCAAAAATACATACAGTTCCTGTTTGTTCATATTGCCTCCTCCCAATATTGTGCCAAGACAAATCTATCATACGTTTCATTCAATTAATGCCTCATAAAACTTCACAGCACCATCTAATTCTTTCTTAGTCGGATGATGCTTATTCATACCGCCTATTACTTTCCACACACCATAAGTATTATACCCTCGACAACCGTATTTTCCCATTAGGATCGCATTTCTTTTTAGTGCTTCCGTCCTCATAGTATAGGTAAAATCTTTATCATCCCTTGCACAGGTATACATAAAGAAAACTGCTTTATTTTCAGGCAAGTTGTCTTTTAAGAATTGTTCCACTGCATCGTAAAACTTTCCGAAGTCAATACCCGATGCAAAGCCAATCAAGTCATACTCGGATAAATTTGCAAATTTTTGTTCTATAGCATCTATGATATCTATTTGATATTTTTCTGAAATTGCTTCGATTAATTTTCGTGTATTCCCATGATGGGTAGATGCATATATAATTACGGTTTTCTTCATTATTATCCCTCTCTGCAATTATAATCTACTAAAACTATAGCATAAAGAGATAACTATTTACTTCTATATTTCTGCTATTATACTTTAATAAATAAACAGTTCCGTGTCACATTCGTAATTGGTAATCCAAATACACGTCGATGTACATCAGCAAAGTGTGACGAGCTGGAAAACCCAGCATCTATAATTGCTTCCGTAATAGATTTACCTTCAAATACCGCTGCATATACATACAAAATTCTCTGGTAAATCACATACGATGCAAATGTCATACCAACTTGTGCTCGAAACAAATGAGAAAATCTGCTCTGCGATAAACACACTGCATCGGCAACTTCTTGGCACAATAATTTGCCGGACAAATTTGTACGAATATATCGGATTGCTTTGGTGATTCGTTCATCCCTCACATTGGATTGTGCCTCGATGACGTTCAAATAGTCCAAAAGGCAGGTATTTAATGTTTTGTACTTATCCGGCATTTCACCCTGTTGAAAGACATTATACGCACTTATCATACGCTCACAGGCAATTGCAGGTATGACCTGTATATCTTTCACCTGTTTCGCAACATCCGTAGTACTATCATATAAGAATACCAATGCTATATTTCCATGGGTATGAATTTGATGCACCATATTAGACGGTATCGCAATCCCTTGGCATAACATACGCACCCCATTTATCTCTACTTCCAACTCCGAACCTACGGATATAATAATTTGTGCCGCTGTATGGCTATGCGCTGCAGGATCATCATATTCTGCTACAATCAGCAAATGATTACTTGCTTCATATATTTTCGTCATTATTTTCACCTAAAAAATGTCCTGAGAAGCATAAACTTCTCAGGACATGTCTCATCCTTCTACAAAGACTATACCAGCTGTCCCGGTAATTTCAGTTTTACTTTTGGCGGAAACTCTTGATCAAATTGTTCCGCTTCTGCTTCGTCTACGAAATAGCCTTGCGGTGGAGTATATTCACCGGTAATACCGTCTAAATATCCCGGAATCAATTCTTTACACAGAAAGAAGGAATCATCTGTACCTTCCGGCAAGTCATGATAGCGAATGCCAAATGTACGTGCAAAGGTGAATCCACTTTTCCCGTAAAAATTGATATTGCCTTCAAAGCATAGCGCTCCGCAGCCCAATTGTTTTGCTTGTTCCAAAGAATAGTCAAGCAGCTGTTTTCCATAACCTTGTCGCTGGTATTCTTTCGCAATACAAATAGGTCCCATTGTCATAATTGGGATATTGCGACCATCATCGGCTTTGATGACTGCTCGCATAAACATATTCTGCCCAATGATTTTGCCGTCTTTCTCCATTACAAAGTCTAGCTCTGGAACAAATGCTGCATCGTTTCTCAACTGATTCAGCACATAATGTTCCAATGCTCCCGGACGATATACATTCCAAAACGCTTCCCGCACAAGGTGTTCTACTTCTCGATATTCTTCTGTTCGTTCTCGACGAATGGTATAGTTGTTGTGATTCATAATTTTTTCCTCCTGATAATTGTATTCTGCAATATCGGGAGGTTTGCACCTGATTGTATTATGCAAACCTCCCGGTTAGCCTACAATCTCCAGTGTACCGTATTGTTTCAAATAGCATTCTCCTAAACGTAATAATATTATTTTTATTCTACTTAAATTCTAGATGCGATTTCCTGAGCCATTTCCATAGTACCTACTACTTTGCTGGTTTCATCGGCCAGGTCAGGTGTTTTGATGTTGTCTTCCAATACTGCGTTCACTGCCTGCTCAATGGCACGGGCAGCGGCTTCGTTTTTCGCAGAGAAGCGCAACAGCATAGCAGCGGATAAAATCGTGGCAATTGGGTTTGCAATGCCCTGGCCTGCAATATCAGGTGCAGAGCCGTGAGAAGGCTCAAACAGGCTGATTTGACCGCCCAGACTGGCACTTGGCAGCATCCCCAGGGAACCGCCCAATGCTGCGGATTCGTCGCTTAAAATATCACCAAACATATTCTCTGTCACGATGACATCAAACTGTGTTGGATTTACAATTAACTGCATTGCAGCATTATCTACATACATATGGTGCAGTTCTACTTCCGGATATTCTGCAGCAATTTCGTTTACTACTTTTCTCCACAAGCGAGAGCTGTCCAATACATTGGCTTTGTCAATAGAGTGCAGAATTTTACGGTCTCTGTTTTTTGCCATTTCAAAGGCGTCACGTACAATGCGTTCGATTTCAGGACGGCTGTAGGAAATGGTATCGTATGCACTGTTGTCATCATGACCCCGTTCCCCAAAATAAGCCCCGCCGGTCAATTCACGACAGATTACAATGTCCAGCCCTTCTAACAGGCCTTTTTTCCATACAACACGGTCAGCCAAAAATTCATAATATTTGATTGGACGAATATTGCAATATAAGCCCAAGGATTTACGAATGGCTAATAAACCTTTTTCCGGACGCAGATCTGCAGGTTCGATGGTATCATATTTTGGCGCACCTACAG
>JAFNVD010000025.1 GCA_017383785.1 Peptococcaceae bacterium
ATAGTATATAAGCCAGAAATCAATAGATCACATGTATATAGTGTGGTCTATTTTTCATAATTGCTGCAAGTGTAATTGAAGGAATTGTTTAGAACATAGTATTGAAATGAGATTAGGAGTAAAAACATGGAGTTTTATAAAATTATGCATCCGGATGGGCGGTATTGCTTGGAAGAGGAAGCAGGACAAGAGGGTGCACCATTGGATAATCAGTGTTTAAGTGTATTGGCACTGCAGCTGGGTGAGTATCATCGTATACAGGACATCGATGCAGATGCACTGCCGCTGCGTTTTCGCAAATATATGACTGTATATCATGCCAATGGTGAATTAGAATATGTTGCATTGACGGATGGTGCACAGTTATGCCAATTTCCACAGATAGATGGCTTTGCCCATACACGGCTGGATGGCGAAGGGGAGCATGAAGAAGAAAATCGTGTATGGTTCGGTGCGGATGGTGCCGTAGAAAATCGTGGTCCAAGTGCAGAAAAAGTACGCATTGTACTGGAACGATTGTTAGATGCTTTGAATCAGGCATAGGCTATAATATCAAGTACAGGTCATAAGTGAAATACAAAAATGCGAGCAAGAAGTGAAAACATAAACTAAAATCATAAAATAGGGGCGTGATGTGGGATGCAAAGTCAAAATACAGCACTTTATGATGCAATGTTTGCACAAATTGCATGTTTGGAAGCGCAGATTGAGCATATGCGTGTGTATCGTCATGACTTGAAAAATCATTTGGGCTGTGTACTGGGGTATCTAGAGTACGGTGAACCTACGGCTGCGGAGGATTATTTGAGACAGTTGTTGCACGCAGTACCACATGATATACATCAGTTTCATACCGGGCGCAAGGTTATGGATATTCTGCTTAGTCAGAAAGCTGAACTGGCTAGGCAGCAAAATATTGAGTTTGAATGCAGTTTTGCATTAGAATCCAATCCTTTTGTCCATATATCCGATTATGATTTGGCGACCTTGCTTGCCAATTTGCTAGACAACGGCATTCAGCATGCAGGAGGAGTCAATCGGTATCTTTACCTTGATTTATTTTATGATGAGGCAGGAAATACAATACTGCGCATGGAAAATAGCTGCAATACAGTACCCGTATTACAGCAAGGTTTTTTTGTCAGTTGCAAAGCAGACAAAACTGCTCATGGAAAAGGCATGGAGCAAATTCGTTGTATTGTAGAGGCATATAGCGGCACATTTTCTTGGCAATACGATGCTTATGAAGAACGGTTCGTGACACAGTGTGTGTTTGCGGCCGTATAAAAACGGGTATATATAATTGTATAGAATGCAACTTTTTCAGACAGCGATGCGTCTAATCATCAAGGGGGTGAACGTGTGAAAAAAAGAATTGCAGAACTATTGTTGTTCTGTATGTGTATGCTCTGCATACCGGGGCTTGTACCTGCTGCATTTGCTGATTCAGAAACTACGCAAGGCACCATTGATTGTGTGATGATGATTCCGGTAGATGATGTGGTGGAATTGGGGCTTTCCAGTTATCTGGAGCGCAACATTGCACGAGCAGAAGAAGCACAGGCCGATGTGATTATATTGGTATTGGATACACCGGGCGGTCGTGTAGATGCGGCTCAGGATATCAAACAGATTTTATATGGTACCGATATTCCTACCATTGCATTTGTCAAAGATCAAGCAATTTCAGCCGGTGCTTATATTGCAATGTGCTGTGATGAAATTATTATGGCACCGGGCAGTACCATTGGAGATGCGGAAATGCTGATCAATGGTGTACGTGCCGATGAAAAATATTTGGGGCCGTGGCGTGAAGAGTTTGCTGCCATTGCAGAGGACAAGGGTCGTGATCCGGAAATAGCCAAAGCATTTGTAGATCGCGATATTGCCATCGAAGGTGTAATAGAAGCAGGTAAATTGCTGACACTGACACCACAAAGAGCGGTAGAGCTTGGCATGGCAGATGGTGTAGTCAAAGATGAGGCTGCATTACTCGAATCCATTGGTGCCAAAGATGCACGGATCGTACATGGCGAAATGAATGGTGCAGAGAAAATTACACGATTTGTTACCAATCCCAATATTGCTCCGGTTTTGCTGGCAGGGGGGCTTTTGCTATTAGTGCTGGAGTTTGCCGCGCCGGGGATCGGTATGTTTGCAATAGGTGGGATTATACTACTGGCATTGTATTTTGGAGGGCATATGATTGCAGGAATGGCGAGCTGGTTTGCCCTGCTCTTGTTTGTAGTAGGGATTATATTATGTTTTATTGAAATTCTGATACCGGGGTTTGGCATCTTTGCCATTGGCGGTCTAGGCTGTATTGTAGGCAGTATCTTCTTGACTACACCGGATTTGGCTACTGCTGTGAAATATTTGGCCATTGTGCTTTTGATTATGGCAGTATGTGCACCGATTATATTCAAATTGTTCAGTAAAAGTAAGCTGTTTGACCGTCTGTTGGTACGGGAACGTTTAACCACAGAAGACGGTTATGTGGCAGGACGCAAAGAACAGGCCGACTATATCGGCGCAAATGGTATTGCAGCTACAACGCTGCGTCCATCCGGTACAGTAGAACTGAATGATGGTACACGTATAGATGTGGTAACACGGGGAGAATTTATAGAAAAAGGCGAACTGGTACAGGTGATACAAAAAGAAGGCACTTGGCTGGTAGTTGAAAAAAGGAGGACACAAGAATAATGGGTGGACTAGGTTTCTTAATGATTATGAGTTTGTTGGTTGTTGCGCTGGTAATGCTGTTTTTCCGCTTTGTACCAATCGGACTGTGGATTTCTGCATTGGCAGCAGGTGTAAAAGTAGGGTTGTTTAATCTGGTTGGGATGCGTTTGAGACGCGTACCTCCACACAAAATTGTAATGCCGTTGATTAAAGCTATCAAAGCAGGTCTGGATATGGATACTTCCAAACTGGAAGCACATTATCTGGCAGGCGGTAATGTAGACAAAGTTATTGATGCTCTGATTGCAGCAGAACGTGCAGGGATTGAGTTGAACTTCTCCAGAGCAGCTGCCATTGACTTGGCAGGTCGTGATGTAAAAGAAGCCGTAATGGTATCCGTTACACCAAAAGTAATTGAAACTCCTGTAATCGCAGCGATGGCGAAAAACGGGATTCAGGTAAAAGCAATTGCACGTGTTACTGTACGTGCCAATATCGATCGCTTAGTCGGTGGTGCCGGTGAAGAAACTATCATCGCTCGTGTAGGTGAAGGTATTGTAAGTACTGTAGGTAGTGCAGAAAGCCATAAAGATGTATTGGAAAATCCAGACAACATCTCTAAAACCGTATTGGCTAAAGGGCTGGACTCCGGTACAGCATTTGAAATTCTGTCCATCGATATCGCAGACGTTGATGTAGGTAAAAACATTGGTGCAGAACTGCAGATTGACCAGGCGGAAGCAGACAAAAACATTGCGCAGGCAAAAGCAGAAGAACGTCGTGCAATGGCAGTAGCACAGGAACAGGAAATGAAAGCTCGCGTACAGGAAATGAGAGCTCGTGTAGTAGAAGCAGAGGCAGAGGTGCCAATCGCTATGGCAGAAGCATTGCGCAATGGCAATATGGGTGTGATGGACTATTACAATCTGCTCAATGTACAGGCAGATACATCCATGCGTGATAACATTGCAAACGCTACCAGTCCTGTATTAGACAAAGAATAGGGTGATGCCATATGGAATGGCTGATGATTATCGCTTTTGTAGTGATTTCCATCATGGATAGCAAAAAGAAAAGCGACCAGGCCAAACAGCAAAGCGCCCAGCGTCGGCAGCAAATGAGTAGCCAAGGACAGCGACCGGGGGAACTGCCAAATATGCAGCAGCGTCCACAGAGCCCAAGACCTGCATCAAAGCCTGTATCAAAACAGGAAGGCAGTTTTATGGGTTCTCTGACAGAGTTTCTAGAGTCTTTAGAAGATGCACTGGATCAGTCAGATGATCATGCTCCTGCAAAACGTACTGCACAAAAGCAAACAACACCGAAAACAACTATGCCAAAGCAGGCATCTACCGGTGGAAAAACACTGATGCAGACCGTTGGTAAAAAGAAAAAAGCAGAACCGCAGGCGGCAAAAAAATCTCCGGCACAATTGCCAACCAAAACTTTGATGGAGCAGCGTCCTGACCGTGAAAAACGAGAGGAACACACCAAAGTAAGTGCAACTGTAAAACCGTTGACCGCCAGTGTAAAACCACTGAAGAATGCATTTGAAAACGATGAACATTGC
>JAFNVD010000199.1 GCA_017383785.1 Peptococcaceae bacterium
CGAATATGGTCTGACGTTCTTCCATCATTTGAATGTTGTAAAGCGATTCTTTGCCCGGCAGAGCGTAGCCGGTATTCTCCATATCGCCAATCATTTGCTTTTGTCGATACAGATAATACGGCACATATTCTTCTGTACGCAGCCACTGTTGTAATGCATCGTTCATAGCCGATACCGTATGGCCCTGAGCATCGTCAAAATCGGCTCTATCCAGTTTGGCGGTACGTTTGATAGCAAGTGTATGCACTGTCACATTTTCAGGCTTTAAAACGGAAATTTGATTTAAACTATTGCGGAAATCTTCTACCGTTTCGCCGGTAAGGCCTGCAATCAAATCCATATTGATACTGTCAAAGCCAACGCCTCTTGCCATATGATATACATCATACAAATCCTGTACGGTATGGCGGCGCCCAATGGCATCCAGTGTTGCTTGAGAAAATGTCTGCGGATTGATACTGATTCGCCCTACGTTATAATCATGTAATAGCTGCAGTTTTTCTAAAGTAATGGTATCGGGACGTCCTGCCTCTACGGTAAACTCTGCAAGATGGCTTCCGAATGCATTTTGTACATTGCCAAGCAGTCGGTCCAACTGCATAGCATGAAGGCTGGTAGGCGTACCGCCGCCGATATACACGGTCTGTACCGCTATGCCTTTTTGAGATAAGGCCTCTCCTACTGCATTACATTCGGCAATGAGATGGCTCAAATATTCTTCTTGTAAATGAGGTTTTGGCAAACAAAAGGACGGAAACGAGCAATAATGGCATCGTGTCGGGCAAAACGGAATACTCAAATAGATACTGACGCTCTGTTTTGCCTCTTCCGGTGTCAACAAAAATGGACGCTGCCGAGCGGTCACTTCCATGAGCAAATCTGCTTTATCTTCACGCAAAAAGTATTCGTCCATGATAGTTTTCTTAATTTCCTGTTCTTGCATTTCATGTTCATGCATAACAGTATCCCGATAGCGATGTACAATCTTGGTTGGACGAATACCGGTCATAATGCCCCACGGATGCTGATGAATACTATCTGCCTCATTTTGTGCAGCAAAGTATTGATATACCGTTTGTTTTAATTTTTTACGACACTGATTTTCATCTAAATTATGGGTATCAAAAGATATAGTATCGGTACCAATCTGCAATGCCCATGCAGTATCGCCGCAGATTACCGAAATGGTATCGCCTTCTTCTGACGATTCGCTCCATGCAAAATGCGGATCAAAGATACGAATGACATCAAAAATACCCTGACGGTATGGAGCGCTGTCAGGGTGAAGATAATAGGCTTTTGCGGAATGAGTTGTATTCATACGAATCAGCCTTTCAAATACGGATTTTTCTTACGTTCATAGCCCATGGTGCTATCCTCTCCATGCCCCGGATAGATGACAACATCATCAGGCAATACAGAAAGACGTTCCCGTACAGAGTTTAACAATGTTGGATAATGCCCTCCGTACAAATCGGCACGGCCAATGGTTTCTTTGAACAATGTGTCACCGGTAAAACATACTTTTTCCGATGCTTCATAAAAACAGCATCCACCTTTGGTATGCCCCGGAGTATAAATCACCTGCAGGTTATATTTGCCGAAGGAAATGATATCGCCGTTATGCAAAAGCTGTTCCGGTGCTTTGCATGGATTGGCTTTTACCATCATGCGGCTGCTTACTTTTTCAGGCACAGTAAGAATATCCACATCGTCACAGTGAATGCCAAGCGATGCGCCGGTTACTTCACGGATGGCATCGTTGGCCTGGGTATGGTCATAATGTCCATGAGTATTGAGCAGCATTGTCACCTTGAGGTCATGCTGTGCGATATAATTCAAAATATATGGCGCCTCATCCCCTGCATCGATAATCACAGCCTCTTTGGTGTCAGGGTCGCTTACGATATAGCAGTTGGTTTCAATAGGGCCAACCACCAGAGTTTCAATATGCATATCCATGCCCTCCCGATATTATTTGATAAAATAAAAACTAAAAATTCTTGCTGCTGTCTAAAAGCATGGTTACCGGCCCATCATTGGTCAATTCCACCATCATATGTGTTTGGAACCGACCTGTTTCTACCGGTACGCCTTCTTCACGCAAATATGCATTAAACATTTCATACAAGGCATTGGCCTGCTCCGGACGTGCAGCATCGGTAAAGCTAGGACGACGTCCACGACGGCAATCTCCGTATAAAGTAAATTGGGAGACTGACAACACTGCCCCGCCAATATCTTTGACAGATAAGTTCAGTTTTTCATCGTCATCTTCAAAAATACGCAGATTGGCAATCTTTTCTGCCATATATTTGGCATCGGCTTCGGTATCCTCATGGGTGACACCGAGCAGCACCATAAGGCCCTGCCCGATTTCACCGGTAATTTCACCGTCTACCGTTACTTTACTTTGAGATACTTTCTGTACTACTGCTCTCATTACAATCTCCCTTAATCTGCGATGGTACGTTTTACTTCCAGTACATCGCGGATACTCTTGATCTTATCAATCATCAGAATTACCTGATCTAAATTCTGTACTTCAATACTGATATTCATATAGGTTTTGCCTGCTTTTACACGAGAGGTGATGGCGGTAATATGCACTTTAGAGTCATTGATCAATGCCATTACTTCCGGCGTAATTTTTGGACGGTCAATAGCGATAACGAATACCTCTACCTGATATACACTGGCTTCGCTGGTATCCCAATAAGCAATGACGTAGCGATCCGGTTCATTTTCCATAGAGCCTTGAATGTTTGGACAATCTCTATGATGAATGGTTACACCGCGTCCACGGGTGATATAGCCTACGATAGCATCGCCCGGCAGAGGTTTGCAGCAGTGTGCAAAACGAATCGGCACACCGTCCAGCCCTTCTACGATAACGCCATCACTAGAGCTCTTCACATTGGATTTTTTCTTGATATCTTTATTGGCTTTGCTTGCCAAGAGAGATTCTACCGTTACTTCTTCTTTCTTTTGTGCTTTCGGGAATTCTTCTTTCAGTTTATTGAATACTTGCAATACAGTTAAGGAGGCATTCCCAAGACCTACACATACGTCATCCCAGCTGGAATAGCCCATACGTTTAGACATATCAACCAAACGTTCCGGTTTTGGCAATACCGTTGCATCGAATCCGCGTTTTTTCAGTTCGGCATCCAGCATATCTCGGCCGCGCTGCAGGTTTTCCTCTCTGCCTTCTTTTTTGAACCAGGATTTGATTTTGTTTCTGGCCTGAGAAGTTTTGCAGATATTTACCCAGTCCAAACTTGGTTTGGCATTTTTCGCTGTCAAAATTTCTACCAAATCACCGTTTTTCAGCTGATAATCCAGTGTTACGATTTTTTTGTTGACCTTAGCACCAATACAGCTGTTCCCTACACCACTGTGTACTTTATAGGCAAAGTCTAATGGGCAGGAGCCTACCGGCAGTTCGTATACTTCCCCGGCCGGCGAATATACGAATACGGTATCACTAAACAAATCGATTTTTAACGAATCGATAAAGTCCTGTGTATTGGTAGCCTCGTTTTGCATTTCTTTCAATTGGTTTAACCAGCTGAGCTGTGAAGAATCTTTGCTAATTTCACTGCCGCCGCTTTCTTTGTAAATCCAATGGGCAGCAATCCCGTATTCGGCAGTATGATGCATTTCGTAAGTACGAATCTGAATTTCAAACGGTTCGCCCAATGGTCCGATAACAGTGGTATGCAAAGACTGATACATATTTGCTTTTGGCATGGCGATATAGTCTTTGAAACGCATTGGCATCGGTTTCCACAAGGTATGCACAATACCTAACGCTGCATAACAGTCACTTACCGTATTCACCAGCAAACGTACTGCAATCAAATCGTACAGCTCATCTAAATCTTTATTTTGCTTTTTCATTTTGTTGTAGATGCTGTAGAAGTGTTTTGGACGACCGGAAATTTCCGATTTTACCCCTACTTTGTCCAGCTCTGTATGCAATTTGCGAATGATATCCTGAATGTATTCTTCTCGCTCGTTGCGCTTCATAGAAATACGTTCTACCAAATCAAAATATTGCTCCGGTTCCAGATAACGCAAGCACAAGTCTTCCAGTTCCCATTTCACTTTGGAAATACCGAGACGGTTTGCAATCGGTGTATAAATCTCCAATGTTTCCTGTGCAATGGATCTTTGCTTTTCCGGTGATTGGAATCGCAGTGTACGCATATTGTGCAATCTGTCGGCCAGTTTGATCATTACGACACGTACATCTTCCGCCATAGACAAGAACATCTTACGATAGCTTTCCAACTGCCGTTCCTCTTTGGAGTTGCATTCCAATTTACTCAGTTTGGTTACACCGTTTACCAAAAAGGCTACGTCTTCACCGAAATGGTCCGCCAACCCAAACTGGTTGCAGTTGGTATCTTCTACAACGTCATGCAAGAACCCGGCGCATACCGCACGTTCATCCAAGCCCAGTTTGGCCAAAATTAAGGCAACATTCATGGGATGCAAAATGTACGGTTCCCCTGATTTACGAAACTGTCCTTTGTGCAAGTCTTCTGCAAATCGATATACTTCTTCAATTAATTCTAAATCTGCATGTTTATTATTTTCGTATACGGTATCTAAAATTTCTTTAAATAGGGTCGAAGCTTCGTCGATCATATATATTCCCCCAAACTTACATCCACTGCTTTGGATAAATTGGCTGGTTGATAGCTTTTAGCAGCGTATCTTTGCTGTGATCAAAAGCGATTTCCAAATAACGCTGGAAATCATCCAGTTCTGCCATACATTCTTGATAACGCAGGGATGATAACAAATCCATTTTCGTTGGGCTAGGTGTCATGATAATTCTGCGTTTTGCACCTTCGCGTTCGCGTTCCAAAAATCCTAACTCTTCGAAAATGCCAAGCCAACCGCTGATACAGGATTCGGTCGGCTCTGCAATCCGTTCCCGTTTTACCAATTCACACAGTTCATGATTGGTAAGTTCAATTGCCGGTTTGCCCTGAATCAGCAATTGCAGCAGTTTATAAAATTTCCCCAGTACTTCTCTGGATGGGCAAGACGAAGAAAGCACATTGCGGTTCAGCATTTCGTCTCGCTGATTGTACAAGAGATGCACTTTGGCAGGATTGCCGTCTCGACCGGCACGACCCGCCAACTGATTATATTCTTCACCGGAAAAGCTCAAATGATACAACACCACATGACGAATGTCCGGAATATCGATACCTTCCCCAAAGGCACTGGTAGTAACAATCACTTTGATACTGCCTTCGCGGAACGCATTTTCAATGGCCAGACGGTCACCGGATGTAAGCCCTCCGTGATAATAACAAATGCTGTTTTGTAATGCCGGCGGCACCTTTTCACGCAACAGCTCAGCCAATTGTACCGCTTTGTGACGGCTGTTGAGATACACCACCACTTTTTCCCCTGTGCGTGCCAAATCAATCAGATAATCAGCCTTTTTGTAGTTGCTGCGCTGATCTACCAGAATCAAATTGTCACGTACATGAGGGTCTATCACTACTGTAGTCAAATCCAGCGATTTCATAATATGTTCTGCCACATCATCAGATGCAGTAGCGGTAACCGCCAAAATCTGCTGCGGATAAATTTCTTTTAACGTACTTGGAAGCTGTTTATAGCCTTGACGACGGCTGGCCAAATGATGTGCTTCATCTATTACCACCATACCCAAGCGGCCGGACAGTTCCATAAAACGATGTTTATTATATACCAAAAACTCCGGTGTAGTCAGAATCAAGTCTACGCGTCCTTCCATAACCCGTTTGAAAAACGCCGCCCGTTCTTCCCCTTCCAAAGCTCCTGTAGCCAGGCAAACCTCCAATCCCAAAGGCTGCAGTTTTTTCTGCAAGGATTGATACTGGTCGTTTACCAACGCTCTCAATGGATATACGATGATAGAAGTCTTGCGTTTCCACAGTGCCAGATAAGCACTATATGCCTGGAAAATAGCCGATTTGCCACGGCCTGTCCCTAAAATCGCCATGACATTGTCACCACTATACAAAGCATCCAATGCTTCTGCCTGTTTCGGACGATATGCATGCTGTCCCAAAATAGCCTGACGAATACGCTCTTTCAGTTCCGGCTCGTCCAAACTTTCCAATTCGGCACGAGTAGCCTGTTGTTCTTCCAGTGCATCTTGGTTTTGCTCCTGCACTTTCTGAATAAAGATATTGGCCCCCAGATTTTTATCTACACTGCCGGTGACTTGTACTACCACCGCCTGATACTGTACGCCATTATCAAAATTTTCTGATAAATGACGGGCAATATTGCGTTTCAAATACCCCAGCTGTGCGCCATCGGCATATACGGCAATGGCATGTTCATCATGAGGATTGTCCTTTTCATGTACCAAGTCCAGTTCTTGACCTACCTGTAGTTCTGCCAAGAGCTCCTGACGATTGTCAAAGGTGACACCCACAATTTTGGTAAAGAACTGATCCTGTTCCGCAATGCCGTGATATGGGTCGTCTTTTAAATATTCATCCTTATAGAAGAACAGACGATCCAACAAGGTCATTTGGTCAGGTCTGCGATACGGTTTCATATCTTTGATGAGCATCTGCAGTGAAGTACGGCCATTGAAGGTGTTCTTGTCCATATTAAACGCAATA
>JAFNVD010000200.1 GCA_017383785.1 Peptococcaceae bacterium
GTATCAGCAAAGGGTTTACAGCATATTGGCTGAATTATAAGCTGATGGAATTGGAATGGCAACAAGTATTGGGGCAAGCAGAAATGGACGAAACCTATTTGTTTTTGGATCAGGTGTTGGCAGACAGTGCGGAACTACAAGAAATAGAGCAGGCTTGTATAGAAGGAAATGCTAACGCAGACCAACGGTTATTTTTGCGGAGCCATTGGCAGCGTAGTCAGTTGTTCTGGACCAATTTGTATACAGATTTGCAGATGTTCGCACTTGGTATAATAGAAATGCGCCAACCAATGTCGGCGCAATAGGGGAAGCGTTATTTCTTTTTGGAAATATACAGATAAATAAAATGAAATAATGCAAAGATCAGCAGAATGGAAATGCCGGACGATACTAATGTATACACCAGAATGCCAATCTGTTCTGATAATGATAGATAAGCAAGATATACGATACCGCAACTGAGAAGTGCGGCTATAAATAATAATAAGATTCTCATATCATATAGCTCCTGTCTTAATATAGTAATGCGCTAAGCATAGTATTATTTTACAAAAAGTTTGTAAATTCGGCAATGGGGATATGAGGAAATCTTTATAAAAGTTGCAGTATGGAAAGAAAGTGAGTGGACATATATGAAAAAACTGAGAAGACCGCAAGAAGGACGTAAATTGATGGGTGTATGTGCGGGTCTGGCGAGATTTTTTGGCATTGATGCAGTATTTGTAAGAGTGCTTTGGGTTTTGATCTGCTTGTTCCCGCCGATTAGCTCTTTTATGGCAATCGCGGCATATATTCTGCTTGGTTATATTATTCCTGAAGAAACTGATTATATTGATGTGTGATGCATAGTGAAAGGCATAGAATATGAAAAAAGCAGTAGTATTATTGGGACATGGCAGTATTCGTGAATCGGCCAATGTAGAAGTGCGTGCAATGTGGGCAATGATGCAGGCGCAACTGCCGGAATTAGATATTCGCGGTAGTTTTGTAGAAGTGGCAGAACCGGCGTTAGAGAATGTAATCGAACAGCTTGTGAATGAACAGGTAGAGCGAATTGTCATTGTGCCGATGTTTTTAACACGAGGCAATCATTTGTCTAATGGAATTCCGCGTATTTTGGATGCCATGAAAGAGAAATATCCCAATGTCAAAATAGATTTGACACAGCACTTAGGTGCGGATCCGCTGTTGGCGGAGATTATCAAGAACCGTTTACGGGAAGCAGGAGTGGAATAAATGCAGCAGACAATGCAAACAACACAGCTTCATATGGAACTGACCACATTGGAGCAGCTTGCAGATGTTATTGTGTGTTTGCAAGAACAGCTAAAGCAGTGGAATATTTCTGAAGAAAAGCAGGTTGACATAAAACTCTGTATTATGGAAGCAGTGCAGAATGCATTGTTGCATGGTGGCAGTGAAACGGTACTACCAAAGGCGAGAGTCATGTGGAAATGTGATGCAGAACAATTTTGCTTTACGGTAGAAGATAATGGTGCGGGGATTCCTTTGGATATCCGTGAGAATGAATATACAGAGACATTAAAAGAAAGCGGAAGAGGGCTGCTTTTAATGCATGCTATTTTAGATGAAGTATCGTTTAATGAAACGGGAAATGCAATTACCGGTATTTTAAGATGGTAAGCTGGAGGCGGATGATGACATGAAAAAAGACATAGAAGCACTGGCACTTGCATACAAAAACAATCCTACTCCGGAAGCGATGGAGGATGTATTGACGGCAATGGAACCGTTGATTCGCTATTGGTGCCAAACACAGTGCTATTTAGCATGGGAGCGAGAGGACTTGATGCAGGTAGCGCGTATTGCGGTAGTTGGTGCGTTGGAACGATTTGAACCGGATAAAGAAATTCGGTTTAAAACATTTGCGTATCGTACCGTGTCGGGAAAAATTATGAATTATTATCGTGATAGTACTTGGCGTGTAGTGATTCCGCGTAAATATAGAGAAATCAGTACTCGCATTACCCGAGCGGAAAATGAATATATGCAAATTCATGGGGAAGCCCCTACAACTGATCAGCTGGCAGATATCCTGCAAATGGACAAGGCTGAATTAAAAGAGGCAATGGAAGCTAAAATGGCAAGTACCACCACCTCTTTTTCTGCACAAGCAGAGGATGAGGAAGGGTATGCACCGGAACTATATGTAGGGAAAGTGGATCAGAACTTAGATAGCATTGAACTCAAAAAAGACTTAAAGATGGCTATGGAAGGTTTAAATGAGCAGCAGAAGCAGATTATCTACTATCGATATTTTGAGGATATGACGCAAAGCAAAGTGGCTGCTTTACTTGGTGTATCACAGATGCAGGTATCCCGTCTAGAGAAAGCCGCATTACAAAAAATAAAAGATAAAATGCATGTGCTGTAAGAAATCTATATGAAAAAATAATTTTTCAAATAAAAATTTTCGGATTTTCTGTACCGTTTTTTTTGTAAAATGTGTAGTGTTTTGATTGGTTTTCGGCTATAATAAAAGAATTGGAACTTTAGGATGCTACAATGGAAGGGGACTGCCATGTTAAAATTTATTTCATCTTTAAAATTGGCTGTATTTCTGATTGCAGCAATTGCAGCGATTTCTGTATTAGCGACTATTTTTCCAACGGCAGATGCATTTAACTCTTGGACATTTCGTTTGCTTGTAGTTGCGTTTTTCATTAATCTCGGTACATGTACAATTAAAATATTACCGGCATTGTGGAAACAGTTGCATCGTGAAGCGTCGCAGGTGCCTGTGCAAGCGGAGTATACCGCTTATGATGTTGACAGAGAGTCATTAATTGCATGGCTCAAAGAGCAGCGCTATCGTGTGAGTGATGTTTGCGAAGGAAATCAAATTAAAATATTGGCTAGTAAAGGTCGATTAGGCTTGTGCGCACCGCATGTGTTGCACATTTCTTTGTTGATTATTTTGATTGGCGCAATGATGTCTATGAGCAATACTTCCGGCTTTGTAATGGGACAGGTAGGGCAAAGTCGTCCATTTCCTGCAGAACTAGTTGGGCATTATGGTGAAAATTCTTATATAGAAATTTTGGATTTTCAGACGGTGTACGATGACAAACAAGAAGTAGATAACTGGGTAACCAAATTTAATTTGTATATTGATGACACATTGGTAGCAGAAAATGTAGAGACAAAAGTAAACGAACCGTTTGCCTTTAATAATATGCTGATTTATCAAAATTCTTATGACTATCGGCATCTGTTAGAAGTAACGGGAAGCACCGTAGCAGAACAGAACTCTGCTTATGGGATTCCTAACAATTTGCCATTAACAGTCGGTGCTGATACAATTGTAGTGGCCGATTTAAGCGGTAAAATGTATTTACAGGTAAGTGACCATGTAAATCCTGCACGTGGTCAGTTTGTACAACCTGGGGATGCATTGGCATTAAGTGAAGCCGGTGCTCAGGTGACCTATTTGGGTACAATTGCATATAGCGTGTTGGAAGTGAAAACCCGTGTGGGCACGCCGGTGGTGTTTTTAGGGTTCATATTGGCGGTAGTATCTTCCATGATGTTTTTGTGTGGCAGATATCGTGAGTTTTGGGTGTTGTGCAATGTAGACGAGCAGGAATGTCATGTGCATTGTTATAGCAAAAATGCTGTTGTAGTAGAAGAGATGGAAGAATTATTGCACGAAAAATGGAATAAAAAAGCGGAGGGTCAGTAAAGTATGGAACAGATGCAGTTACCTTTGTTGTGGTTTATGTTGGCAGCTTATCTGGGAGCATTTATGTTTTATGCGTTTAGCTTTTGGGCAAGAAACGCGAAAATCCGTAGTTTAGCGCAAAAGTTTGTGTATGTGGGTCTATTCCTGAACACAGCGGTTGTGTTATTGCGTTCTGTATTAATTGGCGGTCTTCCGTTGAATAATGGTTTTGAATTTGGCTTGAGTTTTGTGTTTGCGGCAGCAGTTGTATTTGTATTTATTGAAAGAAAATTCAATATGAGTGCTGTAGGCTTGTTTGTTATGCCTGTACTGGCGGCTATTTCGGTATGGCTTGTTAGTATCGATTTGTCTGTAGAGCCGGTTATGCCTGCATTGCGTAGCTATTGGCTGGCGGTGCATGTATCTGCGGCAGTTATTGCGTATGGTTCCTTTGCGGTATCTTTTGCAGTTGCCATTGCATATTTAATAAAAGATAAAAAAGAACATGACAGTACAAGCCGTGTTCATGAATTGCCTTCTTTGAAAGTGTTAGATGAGGTATCTTACAAACTAATTTTTGTAGGCTTGCCGTTTTTAACTATTATGTTGGTAACAGGTGCTGTGTGGGCTGAATATGCCTGGGGCAGTTTCTGGAGCTGGGATCCAAAAGAAACTTGGGCGTTGATTACCTGGTTGGTATATGCATTGTATTTACACACACGTTTTATGAAAGGTTTCAAAGGAAAGCGTGCTGCGTGGTTAAGTGTATTAGGATTTGCAGCAGTTATTTTTACATTCTTTGGAGTTAGTTATCTATTGCCGGGTATGCATAGTTATCTGGTATAATGATAAGGCAGTGTATTACCTTTGATGGGAGGTGAAAGGATGAGCAATCGTTTAAACCAGCTTATGGCTGAACAGCATGAAGTATTACTAAATCAATGGTTTGAACTGGCCATTGCCGCTTATCCGCAAGAAGCGCACAAGTATTTTGTTCGTGTGAAAAACGAATTTTCTAACCCTGTAGGCAGCAATATCTATCGCAATATGGATAGTTTATTGGTGGAATTGCATGGGGACCGCGATGCAGACAAACTGTATCAGGCTTTGGAAATGATCCTGAAAATTCGTGCTGTGCAGGATATGAAACCATCGAAAGCACTGGCATTTTTGCCGGGATTTAAAAACATGATTATGACAGCTTTCAGTAATGAAATCCAGTCAGGTCAGGTTACACGTGCAGAATTGGACGACTTGTTTACTGATTTGGATACATTGTCGTTGATTGCATTTGATTTATACAGTGAAAGTCGTGAATTGATTTTCAACTTGCGGATTGCCCAAATCAAAGAGATGAATGAAATGTTACAGAAGGCAAATCTGCTTAATGAATCGGTGGATACTAGCACCTTTATGCGGTGCAGTAACTATATAGAGGAAGAAAAGGAAATATGATAAAGGGGTGTTAACATGGCAAAACTTCCAAAACCACAGGAACTCACCAAGATTGACTTTAAGCCACCTGAAACTAGTTGGATGGATACTCCGGTAGATTTTAGACCGGGTACCTATAGCTACGCTAGTAAACCAGAAAGCTTAGAGATGATCGGGTTCCCAAATCCACGTATCTGGTCTCCAGCGGATGAAGACTGGAAGCTGCCGGCAAACTGGCAGGAAATCATTCTGGACGGTTTAAGAGAACGTCTGGAAAAATTCCGCTCTCTGAAAGTATATATGGATATTTGTGTGCGCTGCGGTGCTTGTGCAGACAAATGTCACTTCTTCTTAGGTTCCGGTGACCCTAAGAACATGCCTGTGTTACGTGCAGAACTGCTGCGTTCTGTATATCGTAAAGAATACACACTGGCAGGTAAACTGATGGCTAGAATGGTTGGTGCAAGAGAATTGACTGTGCCAGTACTGAAAGAATGGTTCTACTACTTCTTCCAGTGTACAGAATGCCGTCGTTGCTCTTTATTCTGCCCATACGGTATTGATACCGCTGAAATCACTATGATTGGCCGTGAACTGCTGAACTTGGTTGGTTTGAGTATTGACTGGGTAATGGGGCCTGTATCTGCATGTTATATGAAAGGTAACCACTTGGGCATTCAGCCACACGGTGTAGTTGACTCCTTCGACATGGCATTAGATGATATCGAAGATATTACAGGTGTTCGCTTAGATTTATCCTACAACCGTAAAGGTGCAGAAATTCTGTATGTTCCACCATCTGGTGACGTATTTGCAACACCTGGTACCTATAGCTTAATGGGTCAGTTAATGCTGTTCCATGAAATGGGACTGGATTATACATTAAGTACTTACAACTCTGAAGGTGGTAACTTTGGTCTGTTTACCTCCAATGAAATGATGAAACGCTTGAATGCTAAAATCTATGCAGAAGCACAGCGCTTGGGCGTTAAATACATCATCGGCGGCGAATGTGGTCACATGTGGCGTGTAATCAACCAGTATATGGATACCATGAATGGTCCTGCACCATCCAACTTGGAAGTGCCTGTAAACCCTGTAACCGGTACAGTATTTGAAAACGCAAGATCTACTAAAATGATTCATGTAACTGAATTTACAGCAGACTTACTGCGTCATAACAAAGTGAAACTGGATCCATCCAGAAACAAAGGCATTATTGCTACTTATCATGACTCCTGCAACCCTGCTCGTGCAATGGGTCTGCTGGATGAACCACGTTACATTCTGGATCACTGTGTTGAATGGTATGAAATGCCTGAAGACACCATCCGTGAAAAAACATTCTGCTGTGGTTCCGGTGCCGGCTTAGGTAACGATGAAAACATGGAAATGCGTATGCGCGGTGGCTTCCCAAGAGCAAATGCGGTTAAATACGTAAAAGAAAAACACGGCGTAAATATGCTGGCTTGTGTATGTGCAATTGACCGTGCAGCTCTGCCTGCACTGATGAATTACTGGAACCCTGGTGTAGATGTTTGTGGTGTACACGAACTGCTGGGTAATGCTCTGGTAATGAAAGGTGAAAAGAAACGTACAGAAAACTTACGTTTTGAACCTTTACAGAATGTAGATGATGAGGAGGAAGCATAAGATGAAGAAAACAAATGTTATCATCGGGATTGTAATTTTCGCAATCTTAGTAACAGTTCCTTTCTGGTCTGCTATCCTGTCTCCTGCTAATGGTGCTGCTCCTGAAGTAAGCTTTGATACTCCTGTAATCAACCAGCTGTCCGGCGATGATTACAAATGTGTAGAAGATGTTGAATGGATGCGTGCACATCACATGGATTTGTTAAGCGATTGGAAAGTAGAAGTCGTTCGTGAAGGTACTCGTATGTACGTTGCTGAAGATGGTACAGAATATTTGGCAAGTTTACAGAATACCTGTTTTGAATGTCATTCCAACTATGAAGATTTCTGCCTGAAATGTCATACTTATTCCGACGTTAACCCAACTTGTTGGGAATGCCACGTTGAACCTAATGTAGCAGGAGGTGCCGCATAATGGAAATGAATAGAAGAAAATTCTTGAAACTTGGTACTGCTGCTGTAGCGGGTCTGGGTGTAGCTGCTGCAAGCACAAGTCCAGCTGTGGCTGCTGCTGTGAACGGTTCTTACAAAACAGCAGAAGGCAAACAGAATGATGTGACATGGGGTATGGTTATTGATATGACCAAAATGGACAACGAAACATTGAACAAATGTATCGAAGCATGTCACAAATTCCACAACGTTCCAAACATTGATACTAAAAAAGATGAAGTAAAATGGATCTGGGGCGAAACATTTGAACATTTATTCTTGGATGAAACTCATGAACATATGGGTGAAAAATTCAAAGATAAAAACTTTATGACAATCTGCAATCATTGTGCAGAACCTGTATGTGTACGTGTATGTCCGGTAAAAGCGACATTCATGAATGCACAGGGTGTAGTTGGCATGGATATGCATCGTTGTCTGGGTTGCCGTAACTGTATGGCAGCTTGTCCTTACGGTGCACGTAGCTTCAACTATAAAGCACCACGCGACTATATTGAAGAAATCAACCCAAGCTATCCAACTCGCATGAAAGGCGTAGTTGAAAAATGCAACTTCTGCTCTGAACGCTTGGCTGTAGGCGAACTGCCACTGTGTGCTGAAATCGCCGGCGATGCAATTACCTTTGGTAACATTGCTGATCCAAACTCCAGCGTAAGCAAAAAATTAGCAGAAAATTTCACATTACAGCGTAGATCCAACCTGGGTACCAAACCTAAGGTTTACTACATCGTGTAAGGAGGGGTAGAGTATGGTTGAAAAAGCGTTTGTCAAAAGATCCAGTAAAGCATTCTGGGCGTGGATTGCGTTCTTAGCAGCATTATTTGCTGTAGGGTTCGCAGCATACATCTACCAGATGGTAAACGGCTTCCATGTAACTGGTTTAAGCCGTGACATCTCCTGGGGGATGTACATCGGTCACTTAACCTTCTTCGTAGGGGTAGCAGCCGGTGGGGTTATGATCGTACTGCCATATTATTTGCATGATGTACATGAATATGGCCGTATTACTGTAGTAGGTGAATTCTTAGCAATTCCTGCTATCATTATGGCATTACTGTTCGTAGTTGTAGACGTAGGGTCCCCTATGAAATTGTTTACACTGTATATGTATTTCACACCACATGCTATGCTGTGCTGGGATGCTACAGTACTGCCAATCTATCTGTTCCTGAATATTATCGTTGGTTATAATGTTCTGCAGGCTGAAAATAAAGGTAGAAAATACGGTAAAATCGTAAAAGCGTTGGCTGTATTCTCCATTCCTTTTGCATTCAGTATTCATATCGTAACAGCATGGCTGTATGCTGGTCTGCCAAGCCGTCACTATTTCTTGACTGCTATGCTGCCTGCAAAATTCCTGGCTGGTGCATTTGCTACAGGTCCTGCATTAATCATCTTAATCTGCTTCATTTTAAACAAATTGACAGGTTTCGATGCTGGTAAAAAAGCAATCGACAGATTAGCAACTACTGTTGCCTATGCATACACTGCAACCATCTTCATGGTTATCTGCGAATTCTTTACTGCATTCTACAGTAATGTTCCAAGCCACAAAGCTGCATTACAGTATCTGTTTGTTGGCTATCATGGTCATGATCAGTTCGTACCACTGATGTGGCTGTTTGTAGTACTGGTAGTAGTATCTCTGGTACTGATCATTCCTCGTCAGACAAGAACCAATTACAAAGTGTTGGGCTTTGCGTGTGCAACTATTTTCTTGTCCATGTACATTGAAAAAGGTTTAACATTCGTTATCGGTGGTCTGTCCGAAACACCATTTGGTACAATTGCTCCATACCACATTACCATTACAGAATTCCTGATTATCGTTGGGATTTTCGCACTGGGTATCTTAATTGCCAGCCTGCTGTACAAACTGGTTGTAGTAGTTAAGAAAGACAGAGACGTTGAAGCATTCCCACAGGAAGACAGAGCTGGTTTGGCTATGAGATATGTAGCTGAATACAATGCTGTAAACGGCGTTGAAGAAATTCCTGCTGTGGAAGAAGCAGTAGAAGAAGAAAAAGCAGAATAAGAAAACAGAATAAAACGAAATGTTTTAATGATTGTTGTTTTCTCCTAAATTTATGATAGAAATGAGGGATAAGGAGATGAAAAATGCAGGTATCGCATTTGCGTTTGTATTTGCAATCCTCGCTGTTGCATATGTAGGCGTAGAACTGCTGGGTCTAGAAGTAGTATTCGGTATGATTCTGCCTTATGTTGCAATCATCGCATTTATCGCCGGTTTTATTTACAGAATTCTGAACTGGGCTAAATCCCCTGTTCCATTTAGAATTCCTACAACAGCCGGCCAGCAGAAATCTTTGGATTTCATCAAACAGAACAAAATTGAGAACCCAGATACAAAATTGGGTGTAATTATCCGTATGGCACTGGAAGTATTCTTGTTCCGTTCTCTGTTCCGTAACTCCAAAGCGGAAGTAACAGAAGAAGGCGATATCGTTTACCAGTGGGAAAAATGGTTATGGTTATTCGGTTTACTGTTCCACTGGGGTTTCTTCTTGACAATTTTCCGTCACTTGAGATTCTTCATGGATCCAGTACCGGCGTTTGTAACATTCTGGGCTGACAAAATTGATGGTGCATTCTGGATTGGCTTGCAGAACATTTACCTGACAGGTTTGATTCTGTTAGCAGGTATCACAGCACTGTTTATCCGTCGTCTGTATTTGGATAAAGTACGTTATATCAGTTTAGTACAGGACTATTTCCCTGTAGTATTGATTATGTGCATTGCAGGTACAGGTTGCTTGATGCGTTATTTAACACACGCTGACGTAACAGCAATCAAAGCGCTGGGTGTTGGTTTAGCATCTTTCAACTTTAGCAGCATTTTAGAAACACTGGCTACTTACGATATTAGCATGGTATTCTGGGCACACTTTACATTGGTATGCGCTCTGTTAATTTACTTCCCAACAAGTAAATTAATGCATGCTGCCGGGATCTTCATGAGCCCAACCCGTAACATGGCTAACAACAACCGTATGGTTCGTCATGAAAACCCATGGAACCCAGAAGTTGAAGTTCACAGCTATCAGGAATACGAACATGAATTCCATCAGAAAATGAAAGCTGTTGGTTTGCCTCTGGATTGGGATTACGATGAAGAAGGCAATCAGTTGCCAAAGAAAAACTAAACAATCGGATAGCTCTATGAGCGTCTAGAATAGATGGTTTTAAGCCTCCCTTTTGGGAGGCTTTTTTTATAATCAAGAAGAGTTTGTTATTGTATACAAAAAACAAGCTGAAATACATAATTGGTTGACACCTCTAATGGAATAAGATAAAATAATGGAAGATGAATGCTATTTGAAGTGTATTCATAGAAGGGTGTGTGATAGCATGCGACAGGCGAAAATAACGGCATATGCAAAAATTAATCTAGTATTAGACGTACTGCGGAAGCGTGAGGATGGCTATCATGAAGTGGCGATGGTAATGCAGGCGGTAGATTTAAGCGATACCATTCGTTTAAAAGAAGCAGACCGCAATTGGATTACGACCAACAATCGTCATATCCCAATGAATATGAATAACTTGGCAATGAGAGCTGTAACATTAATGCAACGAGAGTTCCCGGGGAAAGTACCTAAAATTGAGGTTTCTCTGGAAAAACATATCCCTGTTTCTGCGGGAATGGCAGGCGGTAGTACTGATTGTGCCGGTGTGATGCTTGGCATTAATAAAATGTGCAATCTTGATTTGACACGAAAAGAACTGGAACTATTAGCAGCACAGCTTGGATCTGACATACCATTTTGTATTGGCGGGCCAACAGCACTGGCGACAGGGCGTGGGGAGATTATAGAGCCATTACCGGATTGCCCTGAACTGCATTTGGTAATCGTAAAGCCTCCGTTTGGTATTTCTACGCCGAAAGTATATGGTAATTTGCGTGCGGATGAAATTGTAGAGCATCCTGATGTACAGGCATGTATTCGTGGCTTAGAAGCGAAAGACAAACAGCGTATTTTAGATGCAATGGGTAATGTTTTGGAAGAAAGTACATTCGAATTACAGCCAAAAGTAAAAACAATCAAAAATGGTATGAGTGCCTGTGGTGCAAAACATGTATTGATGTCCGGCAGCGGGCCTACAGTGTTTGCAGCATTTGCTGAAAAAGCAGAAGCAGAAGTATATTATAATCAGTTAAAACCACAATATCCGGGAGCAATTTTAACCCGGACTGTGAACAAAGAACAATTAGAGGAAAGGGTTGACTTATATGACCAAAGAACGTAAATTGCTGCCAATCGTGTTAGATGGATATAAGCCATTGCGCGATGTTGTATTTGAAACATTGCGTGATGCAATTATTACA
>JAFNVD010000201.1 GCA_017383785.1 Peptococcaceae bacterium
CACGGACATGGATCGTTACGACCTACTTTGTCTTTGTTTACTTTTGGCTGTTTTACCTGTGCTTCATCGCCATGGGACGCATTCAGGATGTCTGTACGTTCTTTTGGTTTTTCCACGATGGTCACACGGAAAATCATACGCATAGTTTCGTACTGAATTTCGTACATCATCTGCTGGAACATATCAAATGCTTCATTTTTGTATTCATCTACCGGGTTACGTTGTGCATAAGCACGCAGATTAATCCCCTGACGCAGCTGATCCATTGCATCTAGGTGTTCCATCCATTTGATATCTACGTTTTTCAACAGAATTAGGCGTTCTACTTCATGGAACTGTTCTGCACCTAGTTCAGCTTCGCGCTGTTCATAACGGCGCAGTGCCACTTCATGCAGATATGCTTCTACTTCCGGTTTTTCCATCCGCAAAATTGCATCTTTGTCCAGCACTTCTGTCAGAGCAAATGCCTCGTTCATACGCTGTTGCAGCAAATCCAAATCCCATTCTTCCGGGTATTTGCCCGCTGCTGCAATTTCTTCTAGAATGCTGGAAGCGATTGTTTCTACCATAGCACGAATGCTGGCTGCCATGTTTTCGCCCATCAGAATCTGACGACGTTGACCGTAGATTACTTCACGCTGTTTATTCATAACATCGTCGTATTCCAGCACGTTTTTACGAATTTCAAAATTGCGCACTTCCACACGTTTCTGTGCAGTTTCAATGCTCTTGGAAATCATTTTATTTTCAATCGGCATGTCGTCATCCATACCGATTTTGTCCATAATACCTGTGATGTTGTCTGCACCGAAGCGACGCATCAGATCATCTTCTAGAGAGATATAAAACTGTGTAAAGCCCGGATCACCCTGACGACCACTACGACCGCGCAGCTGGTTGTCAATACGGCGTGCTTCGTGACGTTCTGTACCAATAATGTACAAACCGCCCATGTCTTTTACCCCTTCACCCAGCACGATATCAGTACCACGTCCTGCCATGTTGGTAGCAATGGTTACCATTTTGCTCTGACCTGCCTGTGCTACGATTTCCGCTTCTTTTTCATGGTATTTTGCGTTTAATACCTGATGCGGAATACCGCGGCGTCTTAAGAGCTCGCTAATTAATTCGGAAATCTGAATAGATACAGTACCTACCAGCACCGGCTGCCCGGCTTCGTAGCGTTCTACTACTTTCTCTACGATGGCTTTGTATTTCCCCATCTGGGTACGATATACTACGTCCGGACGGTCTTCACGCACTACCGGCTTGTTGGTAGGAATGATGACAACGTCCATACCATAAATACCACGGAACTCGTCCTCTTCTGTTTTTGCGGTACCGGTCATACCTGCCAGTTTATTGTACATACGGAAGTAGTTCTGGAATGTGATGGTAGCTAATGTCTGAGATTCTTTTTCGATTTTTACGCCTTCTTTGGCTTCAATAGCCTGATGCAGCCCTTCACTATAACGGCGGCCAAACATCAGACGGCCTGTAAATTCGTCAACGATAATTACCTGGCCATCTTTTACCACATAGTCACGGTCACGATGCATAATCACATGTGCACGGAGACCCTGATTAACATGATGCGCCAGTTCCATATTACTTTCGTCAGACAAGTTGTTAATGCCCAAAAGCTGCTCGACATGAGTAACCCCTTCTTCGGTCAATACTACATTTTTGGCTTTTTCATCTACGGTATAATCCTGCTCTGCTTTTAAACGAGGAATAATTTTGGATACCATAGTGTAATAATCTTTTGGTTTTTCCGCTACACCGGAAATGATCAGCGGTGTTCTGGCTTCGTCGATGAGGATACTATCAACTTCGTCCACCAAAGCAAAATTCAGCTCACGCTGTACCATATTCTGCGGATGCATTACCATATTATCACGCAAATAGTCGAAACCAAACTCATTGTTGGTACCGTAAGTAATATCTGCTGCATATGCTTCTTTTCTCTGGTTAAAATCTAAGCCGTGTACAATCAGCCCTACACTTAAACCAAGGAAGTTGTACAGCTTGCCCATCTGTTCACTGTCACGAGTAGCCAAATAGTCATTGACTGTGATCACATGTACCCCTTTGCCTGTTAATGCATTCAGGTATACCGGCAGAGTCGCTACCAGTGTTTTACCTTCCCCTGTTTTCATTTCTGCAATACGGCCCTGATGCAGAATCACGCCGCCCATCAGCTGTACGTCAAAATGACGCATGCCCAGCACGCGGGTAGATGCTTCACGCACTACTGCATAGGCTTCCGGTAACAGCTGATCCAGTGTTTCGCCATTTGCCAGACGCGCTTTAAATTCGTCTGTTTTGGCCTGCAGTTCTGAATCGGACAGTTTTGCAACTGCATCTGTAAATGCATTAATTTTTGCTACTTCTTTTTCCAGCTTCTTAATATCTTTTTTGGTATCGCTATTTTCGATATACCCTCTTAAAAACTCAAAAGCCACGAAAAATAACCTCCTTATATTGTATGCTGCTCTCCAACGACAGCAGCGCATAATTCGCCATGTATCATATTATAACACAGCTTACAAGCTTATGGAACACATTTTATCAGAATTTTACATTTAGAATATAACAGAAAACTTATGCAAAAAAATTAATAAAATTTACAAAAAGCTATTTACAAATTACAAATAAGTTGTATAATATAATTAACAGATAAATATTTTTTATATATTATCTGAGACATACTTTTTTAACCCGAGAGGAGTTGGCAATTATGAGAATCAATGTGAAAGCCAAAAACACACAGGTAACTGAACCATTAACCGACTACATCAACAAACGTTTTTCCAAACTGGAAAAATATTTTGTAGATGCCGATTTAGCAGGAACTGTTACTTTAATTGTTGAGAAAGGGATTCATCGTGTAGAAGCAACTATTCCGCTGAACCGTTATATCTTACGTGCTGAAGAAAACAGCAATGATATGTATGCATCCATCGATGGTGTTGTAGATAAACTGGAACGCCAGATTCGCAAATATAAAACAAAAGTGAACCGTAAAGGTAAAGTACAGACATTTGCTGAAGTAGTGGCAGATGCAGAACCTGCTCCAGCAGTTGAAGATGAAAAAGTAATTAAAACAAAAACTTTCGCACTGAAACCAATGGACGAAGAAGAAGCTATTATGCAGATGGAACTCTTGGAACACGATTTCTTCGTATTCCTGGATGCAGAATCTAATGGCGTAAATGTAGTATACAAACGTAAAGATGGCCAGTACGGCTTAATCGTACCTACTATCGACTAATTCAATATACACAGCCGTTCCGATGTTTCGGGACGGCTGTTCTTTTCCCCTCTTTACGCCTTATTGTTTATATAAAATGAAAATATTTTTCTGTGAATTTGCGAAAAATCCTTGCCACCTACCATAAAAACAGTTATAATTAGGAAAGTGGCTGCTCCGGCAGTCCGAGTTTTGTATCTTGAAAGGATGATTTAAAATGCAGGGTAAAGTAAAATGGTTTAATGCAGAAAAAGGTTATGGTTTTATCGAAGGTCAGGACGGCAAAGATGTATTCGTACACTTTTCTGCTATTGAACAGGACGGCTTCAAAACTTTAGACGAAGGTCAGGAAGTTGAATTTGAAGTAGTTGAAGGCGCTAGAGGTCCTCAGGCTGCTAATGTTGTTAAACTTTAATTTGTAAATTAATATTAGGTTAATATATATATTAAAGAACGAACACACAAAGAGCTGTAGCATTTGCTACAGCTCTTTTCTTTTACAATTTCATGCTTCCTTATACATTTTTAAGCTTTCATACTCAAAAATGAGCGATACCCTTTCACAGCTTCATACAAATCAGCTTTACTGATAATCTCCCACGGCGCATGCATATTGAGTACCGGCACTCCGCAGTCAATGACTTCCATACCATAACGAGCCGCAATATAAGAAATCGTACCGCCTCCGCCGTAATCCACTTTACCTAATTCTGCTGTCTGCCAAGTAACGCCTGCATCATCCATCACTTTGCGCAATGTACCAATATATTCTGCATTGGCATCATTGGCTCCGGATTTGCCACGAGAACCGGTAAACTTTTTCATTACCATACCTTTGCCCAGATACGCCACATTACGTTTGTCAAAAGCATGGGCATAGCTTGGATCAAATGCAGAACTCACATCAGTGGAAAGCATTCTGCTGCGTGATAAACATCTGCGTAGTTTCAACTCACTGTAGCCCTCTGTCAGTTCCAACAATTCTGCCACTGTATTTTCAAAGAAACGCGATTTCATGCCGGTAGCTCCTACGCTGCCGATTTCCTCTTTGTCAACCAAGAGGCAGCACACAGTCTTTTCCTGCTGCGGTGTAAGTAAAAATGCCGACAGCCCTGCGTATGCACATACTCTGTCATCATGACCATACGCCATAATCATGCTGCGGTCCAAGCCATAATCTCTGGCTTTTCCGGCAGGCACTACTTCCAATTCTGCAGAGATAAAGTCATCTTCTTCGATTCCGTATTTCTGCTGCAGCAGTTTCAGCACATTGGCTTTCACTGCATCTTTTTCTTCACCTTTCAAAGGTTGATTGCCCACCAAAAGATCCAGCGCTTCCCCTTCTATCACTTTACCGCCTGATTTTTCCAGCTGTTCACCGGCCAAATGTACCAGAAGATCGGTCACACCGATAACAGGATCTTCCTCATTCTCCCCGATTACAATATCCAGCTTTGTACCATCCTTACGCACCACTACACCATGAATCGCCAATGGCAGTGTTACCCACTGATATTTTTTGATGCCTCCATAATAATGGGTATCCATATATGCCATGCCGCTTTCCTCATACAGCGGGTGCTGTTTTAAATCCAAACGCGGAGAATCTACATGCGCTGCTACAATCTGCATCCCCTGTTCCAGAGGCTGCGTGCCCAAATGAAACAATGCAATACTC
>JAFNVD010000202.1 GCA_017383785.1 Peptococcaceae bacterium
CGTATCAGCAATGTTTCGCTCAGTTCAGCTTCCAGTGAATGTATCATTTTTGTAGCAGCGGGTTGTGTAATAAACAAATTTTGTGCTGCTTTTGATATGGAACCGGTAAGTGCTACTTCGTGAAAACATCGAATCCATTCTAACTTCATAAACAATCCCTCACAAATAAATAATCATGATATAGTGCCTTGTTTGAAGTATATATTAGCATAGTTAGAAACGAAAATACAAGAAATAATCTGTAGATGCAATTTTACATATGAAATTTGCTAAATTAATAAAAAAATTAGCGTTAGAGGTTGTTCATTGACACAAAAGTGTAGTATAATAAGCTTTAGTTTATAAGCAGGAGTATGCCATGAAACAGAACGCTTTTTTTTCAAAACAGAATAGAGCTGTAAAAGTGCTTCTGGTACTGATGGCTATATGGATGCTTTGGTTTGTTGGATCAGCAATTGTCGGTCAAGTACGCGATACATTTGTTCAGTCAGCAGAACTGCACTATACAACAATGGAACAGGTGGAAACAGGCTATGGTGTAGTCATAACGACAGAACATATTCTCAATGCGGCATTGGATGGTACAGCTGAGAGAGTAATTGCCGAAGGCGAACGAGTACGTAAAGGAAATGCCGTGTATCGTATTGGCGAAGAATATCAATATACTAACTTTTCCGGGCGTGTGTCATATAATATTGACGGATTGGAAAATGTATCGGATATAGGTATTATTGCAAACCTCGATTTGAAAGATTGTTATAATGCGCAGCAGAAAAAAAATAAACAAACCAACACAGCTGTATTAGGAGAGCCTTATGCAAAGGTACAGGAAACCATGAATGGTTCCTCAGTGTATGTGGTGGTACCAAATACAAATCAAACTGCAGAGATTGGCATTGGACAAACTGTGCGTGTAAGGTTTACGGAAATTGATGAAACAGTAAAAGGTGAAATTGTGGAAGTTTTGAATACAGACGATGGAAAACGCTGTATGAAACTGAATGTCGGTTTGACCAATGAAGTATTGTTTCAGCATAGAGTGTATCAAATTGAACTGCCGTACAATAGTGAGCGTGTGCTAGTCCTTCCAAAACAGGCATTAATCAAGAGACACGGTGCAAACGGTGTATATTATCTGCACAAAGGTTTTGTATTTTGGAAAGAAGTCACTGTCAGTGATCGTTGGCTTGATCAAGATGTATTTGTTGTAGAGAGCGGCCTTGAAGAAGGCGATATTATAGTGACAACGCCTCGGCTTGTACGGGAAGGCGAAAATATTAAATTTTAGAGGAGGATTTCAACAATGCGAACAATCGCAGACAATATTGCAGAAATCCGAAATAATATAGAGATTGCAAGAAAGAAAAGTCCTTGCCCTGAGCAAGAAATTACGTTAGTAGCTGTTACTAAAATGCATAGTGCAGAGGAAATTCACCAAGTGCTTGCTGCCGGGCAAACTCTTTTAGGGGAAAATCGTGTGCAGGAGCTGCTTGATAAGTATGAGGCAGTAGGTGAAGGTGCAACATGGCACATTATCGGGCATTTGCAGAGTAATAAAGTAAAATATATTACAGACAAAGTCGTAATGGTTCATTCTTTGGAAAGCATGTCTTTGGCGAATGAACTGAGCAGTAGAATGCAATCATTGGGAAAAACAATGGATTGTTTGGTGCAAGTGAATATTGCAGATGAAGAAAGCAAATTTGGCTTAGAAAAAGATGCAGTGATACCGTTTATTGAAAAAGTAAGCCAAATGCCGGGAATTCGTATTAAAGGGCTGATGCATATTGCACCTTATTTTGAGAATGTTGAAGAGGTGCGCCCGATTTTCCGGGAAATGTATGGATTATTTAACGAAATAAAAGCATTGGCGATTCCGGGGGTAGATATGGACGTGCTTTCTATGGGCATGAGCCATGATTATCAGGTAGCCATTGAAGAAGGTGCCAATATGATTCGTGTTGGCAGTAGTATATTTGCGGTATAATATTTTTTATATACATGAAGGAGAGATGTAACATGGGTATCATGGAAAAAGTGGTAAGTGTGTTAGGCTTTGTAGACAGAGAAGAGGAAGAAGTAGAAGAAACTGTAGAGGAAAAACCTGTGCAGAAAGCAGCTCCGGTTGCATTAAGACAGGAAAGTAAACCGGCCGTTCGTCCAAATAACGTAGTAGCGTTTCATGGTGGCAAAGAAACAGCTAATCATCAAGATAATGCTAATGCTCGTGTAGTATTGGTAGAACCTGTTCGTTTTGAAGAGTCTCAGGGGATTGCAGACAATCTGCTGGAGCAGCGTGCCGTAGTGATTAATATTGAATCTTGCGATACAGACGTAGCAGCAAAAATTATCGATTTTGTTGGCGGCGTTGTATATGCTATTGACGGTACCATTCAGAAAGTAAGTCAGGGTATTATTTTAGCAGCACCTCATAATATTGATATTGCCAGTGAATTGAAAAATGATTTGGCAACTACCGATGAAGAAATCTTTGCGTGGATTACGCAGTATAATCACAGAGGTGACTTTTAATGTCTGAATCTGTATTTGCATATCGCTATGGGTTTATTGGTGCAGGTGCTATGGCCGAGGCTATTGTTAGCGGTATGATACAAAGCGGTTTGTGCTCGGCTTCTGATATTGTGATGTCTAATCGCAGTACAGAAAAGTTGGAGCATATGAAAACTATGTATGGTGTGGCAACAGTGCTAAATAATAGCTTGGTAATGCAGCAGGCAGAATATATTATTTTGGCTGTGAAACCACAGCAGTTTTCTGCAGTGTGTGAGTCGTTGCAGAGTATGCCCGGAAGTAAACAAGTAATTGTTTCGATTATGGCGGGGCTTTCTATTGCTACAATTAAGGAAAAATTAGGAGACTGTATTGTATTTCGTGCAATGCCGAATACACCGGCTAAAATTGGCTGGGGGATGACAGGGCTGTCTTGTGATGCCGAAGCCAACGAAGCACATCGTCAAATTGTGCAAGGTATGTTTGACTGTGTAGGGAAAACTGTATTGGTAGACGAATCTTATATGGACGCCCTCGGTGCGGTAAGTGGTTGTGGCCCGGCATATATGTATCAGATTATAGAAGCACTGGCTGATGGTGCAGTCTTAGCTGGACTGCCTCGCGCCATGGCGTATGAACTGGCTGCACAAACTATGGCTGGTTCTGCTATGATGGTGCTGGAAACAGGAATGCATCCGGGTGTGCTGAAAGATCAGGTGACTAGCCCCGGTGGTACTACCATTCGCGGTATTCAGGCAATGGAATCGCATGGTGTGCGAAATGCTATGATAGAGGCTGTACAGCAGGCATATATTCGTTCAAAGGAGCTTGGTGAAACATAATGGGACTCATGTATAAATTCTTAGCGTCAGCGGTATGGGTATTGAACATGTTGATTGTTGTACGCTGCTTTTTGTCTTTTATTCCGCACAATCCATATGGTTCCTTGATTCGTTATGTATATGAAATCACAGAACCTGTATTAGCAGTGTGTAGAAAGTTTTTACCGGAATCTTTACGCTATCCTATGGACTTTACACCGATGGTTGCGTTGTTACTGATTCAGGTAGTATACAGTGCAATCCTTACAGTATTAAATATTTTGTTTTAGGTGAATTATGTTAACACTGTCGACAGAAGAAAAACAGTTTATCAGCCGTTTGGAAGATCGGATTGAAAGAGTAGAAACCCGTTATCAAGAAGAACTGACCGATTTTTTAGAGCCAAGATTACAGCTGGTAGCGGATGAATATCTTCGTTCAAAAAAAATTAGTCGTTATCTGTTTTGCGGCGGTTATGAAAATGCTGAACGAAAACGGTTGGTGCTATTTCCGGAATATAGTGAGCTATCTTGCGATTTAGCAGGGATTACGCTGTTAGAATTTCAAGGTCGTCTTGATTTTGTATCAGTGAATCATCGTGATTTTTTAGGTGCAATTATGAGTTTGGGGTTGCGCAGAGAGAAACTTGGCGATTTATTGGTGACAGAGACAGGCTGTGCGCTGTTTGTACAGCAGGAAGTGGCAGCGTATATTATGCAAAATGAATTGCGCGTAAAGCACGTACCACTTACGATTGTAGAAAAGTCTTTGGATACATTTGAGCCTCCAATGCAAAATACAAAAGAATTAAATATTATGGTTTCTTCTATGCGTTTGGATACCATACTGGCTCATGGATTGAATCTTTCTCGCAGCAAAGCTATGGATTTGATTCAATCAGGTAAAGTAAAAGTAAACCATAGCGAAGTGCTTGATAACGACTATACTTGTAGACAAGAAGATTTGATTTCTTGCAGAGGGTTCGGTAGAATTCGTGTTGGAGAGCAATCCGGAGAAACGAAAAAAGGTAAATTGAAAGTTACCTTGATAAAATATATATAATAACAAATTAGTTATGATTAAATACACTATGAAATAAGAAAAGGAACGAACTGAGGAGGATGAGCCTATGCTGAAACCAATGGACATTCATAACAAAGAGTTTAAAAGAGTAATGCGTGGTTACGATGTAGAAGAAGTAGATGAATTTTTAGATGAAATCATCGTAGACTTTGAAAAAATGCAGCGTGAACTGGATGTGTTAAAAACACAGATTAGCAATTACAGCGAAAATATGAATAATTATCGCGAAAAAGAATTGTCTTTGAATAATGTAATGCTGTCTGCACAGCGTTTTGCGGATCAGCTGACCGTAGATGCAGAACGTAAAGCTGCTGAAATTATTGCAAATGCTGAACGTGAAGCAGAAAAAATTGTGGGCAGTACACAGGAAAAATACAATCAGGTATTGGCTGACTATGCAATTTTAGCAAATCGTTATAATGATGCAAAAGAAACACTGCGCGATTATTTCCGTACACAGTTGACAATTTTAGATCAAGACGAAGCAGGAATTGCATCCGCAGAAGTAGCAGAGTATATCAAACAGGCAGAACAGTTGCCACAGGCTGTTGCAGAAGCTGAGAAGAAAGCAATGGCTGAAAACGAAGAAACAAAACTGAATGTAAAATTGAAAGAATTGATGGAAAGCACAACCGTGTCTGAGCCTGTTCAGGAGTAATATTCTACGGAGATTACGTTGTATCCATTTGTTTGAGTTTATAATTTATTAAATATATTTTTGAGGTGAACTAGAAAGTGGAAAAAGTAGATTATGGTAAAACATTGAATTTGCCACAGACTGAGTTTCCGATGCGTGGTAATCTGCCAAAAAAAGAACCGGAAACAATTGCATTCTGGGATGAAAATGATATTTATGGCAAAGTAGCAGCAAAAAATGAAGGGAAACCAAAATACATTTTGCATGATGGCCCTCCATATGCCAATGGGGATATTCATTTAGGTCATGCATTGAATAAAGTGTTAAAAGATATCATTATCAAACATCGCAGCATGAATGGTTTTGATGCTCCATATGTACCTGGCTGGGATACCCACGGTCTGCCAATCGAACTGAAAGCAATTAAAGCGTTGGGTCTGGATCATCATGGTGTAGATAAAGTGGCATTCCGTCAGGCGTGCGCAGGCTTTGCTCTTGATGCGGTAGAAAACCAGAAAAAACAGTTCCGTCGTTTGGGTGTACGCGGTGACTGGGATCATCCATATGTAACACTGGATCCAAAATTTGAAGCAGAACAGATTGGTGTATTTGGTGATATGGCGAAAAAAGGCTATATTTACAAAGGTCTGAAGCCTGTACACTGGTGTCCTGATTGCGAAACTGCATTAGCGGAAGCAGAAATTGAATATGCAGAGAAAAAATCTCCATCTATCTATGTAAAATTCCCTGTAAAAGATGCAAAAGGTTTATTTGACGTAGCAAACGCATATGTTGTAATTTGGACAACTACTCCATGGACATTGCCGGGCAACGTGGCTATTTCCATTCATCCGGAATATGATTACCAGTTGGTACAGTTTGGCGATGACAAATATATCATTGCAAAAGAAATGCTGAGTAACGTAATTGCAGATTGCGGTTTAGCAGAAGATTATCAGGTACTGGGTCAGTGGAAAGGTCTGGAACTGGAACGTATGACTTGCCAGCACCCATTCCTGGATCGTGAATCTTTGGTAATCGTAGGCGAACACGTTACATTGGAAGCGGGTAGTGGTTGCGTTCATACTGCTCCGGGTCATGGTGCGGATGACTTTATTGTAGCAAAAAAATATGACCTGCCTGTAATTTCTCCAATCGATAATCAAGGGAAACTGACAGCTGCGGCTGGCCAGTTCGCAGGGTTAGAAACCAATGATGCAAACAAAGCAATTGGGCAGTGGTTAGATGAAAATGGCTATTTGCTGAAACTGAAATTCATCAAACATCAGTATCCACATTGCTGGAGATGTAAAAACCCAACCCTGTTCCGTGCAACTGAACAGTGGTTTGCATCTGTTGATGGGTTCCGTCAGAATGCATTAGACGAAATTGATAAAGTAAAATTCTTCCCATCTTGGGGTCATGATCGTATTTACAACATGGTTGCAGAACGTGGTGACTGGTGTATTTCTCGTCAGAGAACATGGGGGGTACCAATTCCAATTTTCTATTGCGAAGCTTGTAATGAGCCAATCGTAAATGACGACACTATCGCAAAACTGCAAACACTGGTACGCGAACATGGTACCGACATTTGGTTTGCAAAAGAAGCAGCAGAATTGATTCCGGAAGGCTTGGTATGTCCAAAATGCGGTGATACCCATTTCCGCAAAGAAACTGATATCATGGATGTATGGTTTGACTCCGGTTCTAGCCACAAAGGGGTACTGAAAGTACGTGATGAACTGGTAACGCCTGCTGATTTATATCTGGAAGGTTCTGACCAGCATCGTGGCTGGTTCAACTCCTCTCTGTTAACAAGTGTAGCGGTAGATGGCATTGCACCTTATAAAGCTGTATTGACACACGGCTTCCTGGTAGATGAACAGGGTCGTAAAATGAGTAAATCTCTGGGCAACGGTGTTGACCCATTGGATGTAGTAAATGACATGGGTGCCGATATTCTGCGTCTGTGGGTATCTTCTGCTGATTATCGTAATGATATTGCAGTGTCTCAGGGAATTCTGAAACAGGTAAGTGAAGCATATCGTAAAATGCGTAATACCTTCCGTTATCTGTTGGGTACCGTAAACGACTTTAACTATAATACAGATAAAGTTGCTTTGGCTGAGATGGAAGAACTGGATCAGTGGATTGTGATGAAACTGCATAAACTGCTGGATAAAGTAAACAAAGGCTATGAAGATTGCGAATTCCACGTAGTATATCATGCAGTACACAATTTCTGCAATGTGGATCTGAGTGCATACTATGTAGATATCGTAAAAGATCGTCTGTACTGTGAAGAAGTAGATAGCAAAGCACGTCGTTCTTGCCAGACAGCTCTGTATGAAATTTTGGTAGCACTGACACAGGTAATGACACCAATTCTGTCCTTCACTACTGAAGAAGTATGGAAATACCTGCCGAAAGAAGATAAAGAACTGAGTGTACAGCTGAGTGGTTGGCCACAGGTAAATCCGGAAGCTATTAACGACGCACTGGAAGCAAAATGGGATAACATTTTAGCAGTACGCGGCGAAGTAACTAAAAAATTAGAAGAAAAACGCGCTGCGAAAGAAATCGGGAAAGCGCTGGATGCACAGGTAATGCTGTATGCAGATGGTGAAGTGTATGAACTGCTGACTCAGATGGCAGATCAATTGGCAACCATCTTTATCGTATCGCAGGTAAGTGTAAAACCAATGAGCGAAGCTCCTGCTGATGCTTATGTAAGCGAAAGCGTAAAAGGTTTGGCAGTTGAGATTGCGCAGGCTGCAGGTGCTATTTGTGAACGTTGCTGGATTCATTCCGAAACACTGGATGAAAACGGTTTATGCCCACGTTGTGCACGTGTTATGGCAACAAAAGCTGAATAATATTGATTTTGTTTTTATCGAGGCGGGAAACTGCCTCGATTTTTTTAATAATTTTTAGATAGCCTTGTATAAAAATTAATCCTCAGACCATACTAAGGGATGTACCATCAATTTATATTCAGGAGGTTGTTTCTTATGAATGGTAATGTAAATCAGGCAATCAAATGTACTGTACAGCAGTGTAAACATCATGCAGCAGGTCAGAACTACTGCTCTCTGCGTGAAATTTTAGTAGGTACTCACGAAGGGAATCCTACTGAAAGCCAGTGCACCGACTGCAAATCTTTTGTACTGAAATAAGAAACGATAACAAAGAAAACCGCTTTGCGATATTGCAAAGCGGTTTTTTCATGAACTTTATGATAAACTATCGATTTCTGCCAGCCACAGTGCAGATACAGCATCGCTTGGCATTTGCCAGCCGCCGCGCGGTGATAACCCCACGGAACCAACGGCAACACCATCCGGCAGACAGGAGCGTTTAAACTGCTGTGTGAAAAATCTGCGGAAGAAGGTGCGCAGCCAATGCAGAATGGTTGCATCATCATACTGCCCTTTGAATGCCTGTTGTGCCAAATAATATATTTTTTTCGGAGAATATGCCCAGCGAATGGCATTGTACAGGAAGAAGTCGTGAAGTTCATATGGGCCAACTAGATCTTCTGTTTTTTGTGCAATTTCTCCGTCATTGGCAGGTAACAGTTCAGGGCTTACCGGAGTATCCAGAATATCTAGCAATACCGTTTTCAGCTGCATAGTGTCTGATGTATTGGCAACATGGCGTACAATATGACGTACCAGAGTTTTGGGAATAGAACCGTTAACACCATACATACTCATATGGTCCCCATTGTAAGTAGCCCAGCCCAGAGCCAGTTCGGACAAATCACCGGTACCAACTACCAGACCGTTTACCTGATTGGCAATATCCATCAGCACTTGTGTACGTTCACGAGCTTGTCCGTTTTCAAAGGTTACACTATGGTCATTAAAATCGTGACCGATATCTGCAAAATGTGCTTTTACCGTGTTTCCGATATCTACGGTGCGGAAAGTTACTCCAAGTTCTTGACACAAAATTTCTGCATTAGAGCGAGTACGGCTGGTAGTACCAAAGCAAGGCATGGTAACAGCAACAATATCGGTGCGTGGACGATTCAACAAATCCATAGCCTTTGCGGCAACCAACAATGCCAACGTAGAATCCAAACCACCGGAAATACCGATAACAGCAGTGTTTGCGTAAGAGTGTACAATACGTTTTTTCAAGCCTTCGGCTTGCATTGTCAAAATTAATTCGCACCGTTCTGCCAGCTCTTTTTCATTTGATGGAATAAACGGCATAGAATCGATGTTACGGGTCAGTGTTGTAGAGGTAGCATCCATATCAAA
>JAFNVD010000203.1 GCA_017383785.1 Peptococcaceae bacterium
CCATTATTTTATCTTATTCCATTTGAGGTGTCAACCAATTATGTATTTCAGCTTGTTTTTTGTATACAATAGCAAACTCCTCTTAATTATAAAAAAAGCCTCCCAAAAGGGAGGCTTCAGACCGTAGACAAAGTGGTTTTGAAGCAAACGCTTCGAAGCCACTTTTCTTTATTTTTGATGAAATACTGCAATATATCAACGAAAAATAAAGAAAGATGACGATTCTTCCACTTCCAATTCGCCATCTTCTTTAAATTCATGCAGCCAAACAAGAGGGTCAGCTCCATTTTTATCTTAGCCAATCCTCTATACTGCGTATATCGCATCCCATGTTTTTCTTTTGCATCTGCAAAGACTCTCTCTATTGTTTCTTTTCTCTGCTGATAAATATTCTTCATCCCGCGCATATGTCGGTAATCCTCTACCTGTTCCATATAGGGTTCCCATACATGGCGAGTTATAACTTTTGTTTGATTCTGACTCTCTGTACAGCGATTTCTGCTCGCACAGCTTTCACATATCATTGCATTGCTCTTATATTCTCTATACCCTTCCCGATTCGTTGTGCTATATCTTAATATCTGGTTCTCCGGACAAATATAACAATCATAGTATTCATCATATACATATTCATACTTTTTAAAAAAACCGTCTTTTGTCATTGGGCGAGTATATGGCATTACCGGCACTTTTCCATCTTCTATAATAATCCTTGCAATTGCCGGTGTTTTATATCCTGCATCCATTACGATATATCTTGCATCTTCTTTGTTACGTAATCTCTCATATAACGGCCAAAACGATACACTGTCATGCACATTGCCGGGAGATACTTCAAAATCTAATACGAATCCATTTCGATCGCAGCATGTATTGGCGGTATATGCAAATACTTTCTTGTGCTCGCCCTTATGAAAGTATCCGCTTTCAGGGTCAGTTGTACTAACTTTGCGATGTATTTCCTCTATTACTTCAGCTTTGTCTTTTAACGGCTTTTTCTCATGCCTGGCACGGTCCTCTGTAATTTCTTCCTGCAGTTCTTTTTCATACGCTTTTGCTGCTTTTGTGATAACTTCATCCCGATACTTATGCGTATTGGCATTTGCTTTTATATGGGTCCCATCAATAAACAGTTTTTCATCTTCTACAAATCCGCATTGATAGGCTTCCTGTAGAATGCGTTCAAATATCTGCTCAAACAAATCTGTGTCTTTGAATCTTCGGGTGTAGTTTTTGCCGAAGGTTGAGAAGTGGGGGATTGCTTCGTGGAGACCATAACCTAAAAACCATCTGTAGGCAAAATTTACTTCGATTTCTTCTATGGTTTTTCTCATAGATGGAATGCCAAAGATATACTGAATGAATACGATTTTCACCAATACTACCGGGTCAATACTTTCTCTGCCATATGGTTTATACAAATCTTCGACTAAATCATAGATAAAGCTAAAATCCATTGCTGCATCCAGTTTTCTTACCAGATGATTTTTAGGTACTAGATCTTCTAAACTTACAACTTCTAATTGATTCCGTTCTTGATTATCTTTCATTCCCATCATGGTCAACATCACCTTTCTTATGCTTCTATTTTACCATGTTTTCTGGGCATAAAAAAGTAGACAACTCTTTTTTGAGGAGTTGTCTACAGGCTGAAACTCCGTACAAAATCGTACGGAGTTTTTTAATGCAATATTCTCTTCACAATATACATCACCAACAGCAGCACACACGAAGCCACGAGCCCAACACCATAAAATAAAATCCCCAAACCGCTGCCAAAATCAAATGCATTCAAATCGCCTAGATAAGTGACATATGGGTGCGGATAAATCCAGCCAAATCCTGCGGTTAATACGCCCTGTATTGCCACACAGAGTATGTACAGCAATACAACTTTTCCCGAAATCACACGACCTCGATAACACCAAAGCAAACAAATCAAATATAACAAAATTGCAATGAGTGTAAAAACGAGCAATCCATCTTGGTAATTATAAATCAAGAGCTTCAATGCAATCAGAAAAATTAAATGCAGCGCCAAGGTCATGATACAAATCTGTTTGTCTGTCAAAATTTTCACACCGCACCACCCCTTTCTTTCTTGATTATAGCATATCCACATATTTTCTTGACATAATTTTTACTTTTTACAATTCTATTTTCTCATCTTTTCTGTTACAATAATACTGCAACAAAATCTGCTGAGCATCAGCATAACTGCGAGGTTTATATGAATCCTTTCAAACAAATTATCAGCACATCGGTTATTTGTGCTATGCTGGTCACCGGCTGCGGTGCCGACGGGGCCAAAGCACGGGCACAAACACCGGAAGATACCATCCATACAGCACTTACAGCATTGCGAGAGCTTGACATGGAAACATTCAATGCATGTACCAACAATAAAAAAGGCGATAAATATCTTTTGTTTGGCGATCTGTTGAAAGACAAAGCACAAGCCTATTTACCTTTGGCCGAAGCAATGGTAAGTAATCTTTCCTGGGAAATAAACAGTATAGAAGAAACCGGCGATACTGCTATAGCCAATGTCACCATTCATAATAGAGATTTTTCCAATGTTATTGGCGATTATATTGCCGATATGATTCGCTATGTGGAAGAGCAGCACCGTATCGGTGCAGATATTTCACTGCTGATTCAGAATATTATTGATGAAGCACTGCACAATCCGGAGCTCTTGGTACCTTATCTGGAAGCGTGTACCGAAGAATTTGCTGCCGATGTCACCGTTAATCTCAGCCGTGTCGATGGCATATGGCAAATTCACTTAACCGATTCCTTGTGTGAAACACTGCTGGGCTATGCCGGGTTTGATAATTTCAGCGAAGATATTGAGCCATTTATCAAAGCTGCAGAACAATTTCTCAACAACAATCTCAAACGCTGGGGCGTAGATTTGGAAAAACATGCCGGTCAATGGTTTGAGCAAATTGGTAATACCGTAAACAATTTCTTACATTAAGAAAAATAAACCAAAAAAATCGGAGTCGAAATCAATCGGCTCCGATTTTGCTTTTATAACAATAAATCCAGTATTTGTTTTTTGTACTGCACCATCATCGGGTCTTCTAAATGGCGTGGCTGTGGCACAGAAATATCCAACGGAATCGGTGCCTTGCCTTTATCCAGCACCAAAATTCTATCGGCTAATAACAATGCTTCATCTACATGATGGGTAACAAAAATAATGGCAGTACCTGTTTTCTGCTCAATTTCTAACAATTTCTGCTGCAGGCTCATACGTGTAAAATAATCTAGCGCTGCAAATGGCTCGTCCATCAGCAGAATATCCGGCTCAAATGCCAACCCGCGAGCAATGGCTACGCGATGTGCCATACCACCGGACAATGCATCGGGTTTACTGTGCAAATCACGGGCATC
>JAFNVD010000204.1 GCA_017383785.1 Peptococcaceae bacterium
AGATTCGAACTCGCGACCCTCGCCTTGGCAAGGCGATGCTCTACCACTGAGCCACTTCCGCATATGGTGGAGATAAGCAGAATCGAACTGCTGACCCCCTGCTTGCAAGGCAGGTGCTCTCCCAGCTGAGCTATACCCCCACATCAGAGCCGGTGATGGGACTCGAACCCGCGACCTGCTGATTACAAATCAGCTGCTCTGCCAATTGAGCTACACCGGCTTGTGTTCAAAACTTCTCTTGAGCACGTTTGATAGTATAACAAATCTTGCACTGTTTGGCAAGAGTTTTTTTCAATTTTTTTAGAATTTTTTTGTGATTTATGAATCCTTGCTAATGAAAAATTAGTTGTCTTTTCTCAGCGGTGCAAAGCTCATACGATGAATTGGTGTTGGCCCCAATTTTTCGATAGCTTTGATATGCTCTTCTGTAGGATAGCCTTTATGCTCAGCAAATCCATAGCCCGGATATGCTTTGTCGTAGATTTTCATCAGACGATCACGATATACTTTGGCAATAATAGATGCTGCCGCGATAGAAATACTTTTGCTATCCCCTTTTACAATGGCCTGGTTTGGCAGTGTAATCTGTGGATTATCCAAACCATCTACCAGTACAAAATCAGCCGGTGTAGGCAATGCTTTTACTGCCTGCTGCATCGCAATACGGCTTGCCTCTAAAATATTTACCTCGTCAATCATACGTTCATCTACTTCCATAATTGCCCAGGAAATAGCTTCTCTCTTGATTTTCTCCATCAATGCTTCACGCTGTTTTTCTGTCAGTTTTTTAGAGTCATTGATCCCCGGCAAGTCAATCCCTTCCGGCAAAATAACAGCCGCAGCTACTACCGGCCCAGCCAGCGGCCCGCGACCTACTTCATCAGTGCCGGCTACATATTTGTAGCCTTTTGCTTTGGCTTCGGTTTCATACTGCCACATAGAAGCAACGCGTTCCTGTTCTTTTTGCTGTTTGTCCAATTTGTTCTGATAGCGTTTCGCCAATGCCTGTACAGAAGTTCTTTCATCGGCTGCTGCCTGTGCAATCACACGCTGCAACTCCTGTGCATCATTGTTGTTCATATATTGTTCCAATGTATCTTTTAACAATGCTTCGATTTCTTTTACTTTCATCTGCTGCATTTTTGTAATTCTCCTTTTTGCATTTCCTTGTATACAAATTGCTTTATACGAGTTTGTCTTATATCATACCACAAATTCCACCATTTGCAGCATAATGATTTATTGTATTAAGTATTTGTACAATATATGCGAACCCATTTCTATACCATAAATCATCTATGTACAAAAAAAGACCCTGCTATTCAGCAAGGTCTTTGTAAACATTTTATGAGATTAGAATGCGATATCTTCGTCGTCGATGTCTTCGATTAATTCGCTTTCAAAAGTGTATACAACAGCATCACATTTTGGGCACAAAATTTCAACTGTATCGTATTCGCCTTCGTCATCCATCATTTCGTCGTAGAAGCAAACTGTTTCGCCACATTCAGGGCATTCTACTTCGATGATTTCATCTTCGCAATCATCACAGCCGCATGCACAACCTTCTTCGCAGTCACAGTCCATATCGCAGCATTCGTCTTCTAATGTTTCGATCCCCAGAATGTCTTCAACCAGTTCCAGGTCTTCGTCAATGATATCCAGAAGTTCTTCTGCGTCTTCTAAATCAGCATCAATAGATTCTACATATTCCTGCAGTTCATCCTGTTCTTCATACAGGTCATCAACAGCCTCTACCAGTTCGTCCAGAATGTCGATCATTGCTGCAAACAGTTTTTTCTCTTTTTTATCTTCAAAATCCATGCCTTCCAGCATACCTTTCAGATAAGCCATTTTTGTATAGATATCCATCGCAAAAAACTCCCTTCATTCTGCTTTTTATGCAGATTTGTTATTTATAAGATATAATCACTTACGCTCTTTCGATGTAAGCACCGGTTCTGGTGTCAATACGCAGAATTTCATCTGTTTCGATAAACATTGGAACCTGTACAACAGCACCTGTTTCCATAACTGCTGGTTTGCTGCCGCCTGTTACTGTACCACCTTTGATAGTTGGTTCAGTTTCAACTACACGCAGTTCAACTGTGTTTGGCAGTTCAACTTCCATTACTTCACCTTTGAAGTATGTTACGATGCAGTCCATGTTTTCTTTCAGGAATTTTTCGCCGCCGGCCATCTGTGTTTCGGTCAGCATTTCCTGGTCAAATGTGTTGTTGTCCATAAATACATAGCTTTCGCCATCGAAGTACAGATACTGCATTGGTTTACGTTCCATGATAGCATCCTGGAATTTTTCACCTGGACGGAAAGTACGTTCAATAGATGCACCTGTTTTCAGGTTTTTAATTTTTGTTCTTACGAACGCTGCACCTTTCCCTGGTTTTACGTGCTGGAAATCAACGATTTTACATGGATCCCCATCTAATTCAATTGTTAAACCTGTTTTGAAATCGCTTGTATCGATCATGTCAAAACGCCTCCTATAAAATAATTAATTCTTTTGGTGAATGGGTTAAATTAATATAGCCATCCTTTTTAATGACCACAAGATCCTCAATTCTGACACCGCCCCAATTTGGCAGATAAAGACCAGGCTCTACGGTGATTACCATGTTTTCCTGCATCACATCTTCTGCTTTTGGTGAGAATCTTGGTTCTTCATGAATCTCAAGCCCTACGCTGTGCCCAAGGCCATGTCCAAAGAAAGCACCATACCCCGCATCCTGAAACACATTCTGCGCAGCCATATGCACTTCTTTACCGGTTACTCCGGCTTTGATAGCCGCTAACGCTTCTTCTTGTGCTTTTCTTACTAGATTATAAACCGTTTCTTGCTTTTCGTCAACTTGTCCAAGCGCAATTGTTCTAGTAATATCAGAACAATACCCCTGATAGATACAGCCATAATCCATTGTAATAAAGTCCCCGATCTCCACCTTTTTGTCGGTAGCCACACCATGCGGCATGGAAGACCGTTTTCCGGAAGCTACGATTGTATCAAAGCTTACGCCACTAGCACCTGCTCTACGCATCTGGAACTCCAGTTCCATAGCAATTTCCAGCTCAGTCATACCCGGCTTAATCAATTTAATCACGTGAGAAAACGCTTCGTCACTGATTGCTTCTGCTTTTGCGATCAACGCAATTTCGTCTTCACTTTTTACACGACGCAGCTCTTCGATAAAGCCTTTCAACGGTGTAATTGCTTTTCTGCGTACATGATGTGCCAAAAGTTCGAATTCCTCCACTGTCATGCGATCACTTTCAACGCCCAATGTAATGACATCCAGTTCTTCCATTACCATACGCAGTGTAATTACCGGCTCATAATGCTGAAAACGTACAATTTTACAGCCATGTGCCTGTTGCTGTGCCTGTTCCACATAACGGAAGTCTGTCATTAGATACACATCTCTGTGTGTAACCAGCACCCAGCCAAATGTACCGGTAAAGCCTGTCAAGTACTGGCGATTTTCTTTGGAAGTCACCAAAAAGCCGTCCAAATCAAGCGCTTTCATTTTTTCGCGCAGCTTTGCAACTTTTATACTATTTAGCATGCTTTTTCTCCATTTCTGCAGCATATTGCAGTACAACATCCTATCTATTATATGTTGCACTACCTTACCCTACATAATACCATAAACTTCCTTTGTCTTACAAGATAGAATTTATTATTTTATAGGTTTTTTCATAGGTTTTCTTTCATTTTTGTTCTTAAATTTTATCTATATTTTTCTATTACTTATTTCTTTTTATTTTCCGCTGACTGCAATCTCTGCAATCCGAATGGTAGGCGCACCTTGACTGCCAAAAAACGTAAGGTCACTGCCAATCCCACTGATTTTTTGAAGCAGCTGTTGGAAATTGCCCGCAATGGTAATACCTCGTACCGGATGGGTAAGCTGTCCATGCTCAATTAAGATTCCGGAAGCCCCAAAGGAGAAGTCACCGGACACTGCATTGGCTGTATGTGCACCCATAATATCGGTAATGTATACCCCATAGGATACTTCGCTGATTAATTGCGCAGGAGCAATGCTGCCTGCTTTTACATAATAGTTGGTCGTACCAACATGTGGAGTCCCTTTATAGCCTCCACGCATGCCGTTACCCGTAGAACTGGTACCGGCCTTGGCAGCTGATGCGGTATCGTACAAATATTGTTGTAACACACCGTTTTCGATTAATACGGTACGCTGTGTTGGCATGCCTTCCCCGTCAAATGATGCAGAACCCATATGATAATCCAATGTACCATCATCAATCAGGGTTAACTGGCTATTTGCTACAGCATCTCCCAACTTTCCTGCCAAAAAGGATTTTTTCTTGCGTACAGCTTCACCGGAAAAACAAGAACTGATAATCCCCATAATCTGTGCTGCTATCATAGGCTCCAATACCAAATCCATTTTTCCGCTCTCAATTTGTGCAGCGCCCAACATTTGCACCGCACGACGCGCTGCCATTTCCCCTGCCGTTTTAGCAGATAATCCTGTATAGCGAATATTAGAATCCATACCATATCCGCTTTGCTGTTCTCCGTTCTGCGCACCTAATGCTAAACAAGATAAGCCACAGTAATTGCCTAACTGATGCAAAAACACACCATTGCTATTGGCAAGCCACATTTCCACCTCGCCATCTTCATAGCAGGATCGCTCTACCTGTTTTACACGACTGTCGTACTGCTCTGCATAGCGCGTAGTTTCACGGGCCAAATCCAATTTTTCATCCAAAGAGATTTTTTTGACTGTACCATCATAGCAGATAGGCTGCGGATAATGGTTTGCAGGTGTCGGAAAATATAATGTTTCATCTTTGTCACTATACCGACTGTTGGTAATGGCCTGTACCACCATTTTGTCCAGTGCTGTCGTACGGAAGTCAGAAGAAAACGAAAACCCTGCTCTGCCATCTTTTAGCACACGCAGCCCTACACCACTGCTTTCTGCCTGTTTCATATCATCAATATGATTATTTTTCAGTTCTACTTCAAATGAACGACCCTTCACTACAAATAACTCTGCATGATCTGCGCCATTTTGCATTGCTTTATGCAAACCTGTTTTGGCAAACTCTAAAAAACTCTGCCCCATAATAACACCCCTTTTTTTCTAATTTCGCCTAACTGTTTTATCTCATTATTTTATCATTTCATACCATCATCAAGTTATGCGGCTGTGCGCTCTAGTACCCGTGTTTGGTACGGTATAGCATTCGCATAACCACTATATATATCATCACATTGTATTTGTTCCGTACCGTATATTTCCCCACTTACATATAGTACATCTGCCGTCAAGATGCCGCTTACGTACAAATCTCCATGAATATAAAGCTCTTTTGTTACAATTTCATCGGTCACTTCCACCACCAGCGGCATTTGATTTACCGATGTAATCCCCAGCGGATATGCACAATCTATATCTAAATGATATGCACTGTCCTCTACAAGCAATATGCCCTCTTGTACCTGCAATGCGATAGAATCCAGTACCGGCCAATCTGTAGTTTGGCTAAATGGCAAAGCAAAGCATTGCACAACACCTGTGGCCGTTCTCTCATATGTGCCCACACTGCCGGTAGATACA
>JAFNVD010000205.1 GCA_017383785.1 Peptococcaceae bacterium
AAGCCATGGACTTTTACTTCTTCTGATGGACGTTTTGAGATGGATTTTGAACCTATTATGGACCGCGCGTCCTGTACAGATTTAAAAGTGATTATTAGTGACCAACATCAGGTGTTTGGTAAATTTACCGGTAAAATGATTTTGGATGATGGTTCTGTTGTTGAACTGAAAGACTTTTTAGGTTTTGCCGAAAAGGTACGTAACAAATGGTAAAAAATAACGCTGGGGCGGATGAGAAAATCCGCCCTTTTATAATAGTTGGGAGTGTATGTATGCAGCAGGAACGGTTAGAAAAACAGTTTGCATTTGCATTGGAGATTGATAAAGAAAAGCGTATAGGCCGTCAAACCTATTGTACCGATGGCGATACATTGGAAAATGATGCTGAACATGCTTGGCATGCAGCATTGATGGCCATATTGTTTAGTGAATATGCCAACGAGCCTGTAGATGTGTTGAAAGTAGTAAAAATGCTCTTGATACACGATATTGTAGAAATTGATGCAGGAGATACCTATGCCTATGACGAGGCTGGGCTTTCTACCCAAGCGGAGCGAGAAATGAAAGCGGCAGAGCGTATTTATCATATATTACCTGCTGATCAGGCACAAGAGTTGATGGCGTTGTGGCAGGAGTTTGAAGCATTAGAAACACCGGAAGCCAAGTATGCTAAAGCAATGGATAATTTGCAACCTGCTATGCTGAACGCTGCTACTAACGGTCGTGCGTGGAAAGAACATGAGGTAAAGCTAAGTAAAATACTAAAACGCAATCAAACTACCGCTGAAGGTGCAGGTGTATTGTGGCAATATGGCTTGGAAAGATTCGTAAAGCCTCATGTGGAGCTAGGTAATATTCAGGATGATGTATCAATAGAAAATTGATGGAAAGATGTATACATTATTTTTAATAGAATAATATTGTATTTCGAGAAATGTGGTAGTATCATAATGGTGATTTCATAAAAAGGAGTGGATCGACATGAATCAAACTGTAAAAATTATGACACCGGGGCCGACACAAGTGCGTGAAAATGTACGTATGGCTAGAAGTTTTGTCACAACCAATCCGGATTTGGATTTGACATTTTATGAAGAATATAAAACAATTTGTGATCGTTTAAGTGCCTTATTACATACAGACAATGTTAGCTATATTTTGAGCGGTGAAGGTATTTTAGGTTTAGAAGCAGCCTGTGCCTCTCTGACAGAACCGGGCGATCGAGTGCTGGTGCTTGATAATGGTATCTTTGGCAAAGGGTTTGCAGACTTTGTAAAACTATATGGTGGTGAACCTGTACTGTACACTGTATCGGACAAAAAAGCCATTGATGTAGACGCATTGAAACAATATTTGCAGGAAAATCATGACTTCAAATATGCTACTGTAGTACATTGCGATACGCCTACAGGTGTATTAAATCCTATTGAGCAGATTTGCCCGCTGTTAAAACAATATGGCATTCTCACGGTGGTAGATGCGGTTGCCAGTATGTTTGGTGTGGAAATTGATGTCGATGCCGGCCAGGTGGATATTTTGTGCGGCGGTTCTCAGAAAGCGCTATCTGCACCACCGGGGCTTACTATGCTTACAGTGAGCAGCGATGCCATTCAAGCTATGGAAGAACGTAAGATACCGATTGCGTCCTTTTATGCCAATATCTTGACCTTTAAGAATTATTATAAAGACAAATGGTTCCCATATACCATGCCAATCAGTGATATTTATGGGCTGGGTGCAGCACTGGATAATGTGTTAGCAGATCAAAATATTTATGTACGTCATGCTCAAATTGCAGAGGCTGTGCGAACAGCCGTTGTGGAAGCTGGGTTAAAACTTTACTTAGATAATGATTATTGCTCAACAGTAACTGTAATAGAAGTACCGAAAGACGTGAACTCTGCACAATTTCTGCAGCATATGACAGATGAGTATGGCATTATGATAGCCGGATGTTTTGATTACCTAGCTGGTAAAGTGTTCCGATTAGGACATATGGGTGAAGGAGCAAATGTGGATGATGTAGTTGCTATGCTGGATGCCATGGATCAAACATTTGCGGATTTGGGATATTTGCTTAAATGCAGTATGAAAGATGTGTTTGAAAGAGCAATAAAACAAGTATAATAGCAATTGGACAGCAGATGACCATGATTGGTTGTCTGCTCTTTTTATGCATATGTTTTGATGTAGCAAAATATAGATAGCATAGGAGCTCGTTTGAAAACAAAAGTTGGAACAAAAATAGGTTCAGAATAATTCTGAACCTATTATAAAAACATTATAGCTAGACCGTAACATGAAAATAATCTAACAATACTCTAGGAATTTTAGAAGCACTACATAAAATAAATGGTATTTCAATATTTTCTGCAAGAGGAATTACATTTAATGATGCTGCTGGATTATTGTCATAGCATAATTTTTTCATCTGTTCTGTAACTACAGAAAGATCGGATTTGCTGATAGGTATGATACTGGCACTGTTTTGATTAGTAGATAGTAGAGAAACCATAAGATCTGTTGATAGCTGGTAAATTGTATGATTGACAGACCAAAAATGCGAATATGGTAACAATGCTTTTTTGCTGATGGGGATATCTTCTTCATTGCTTTTAAAAATGATGTGTTTGTTTTTAATGCTATTAATAGAGATAGTTTTTAAATCACGATATTCTTCGTTGGTGCTCAAAAAGTAGAGTTTACATGTATCAAGATGATAATAATTAATCTGTTTACCGAAATCAGTTAGTTCTGTTGGCAGTACATGAGTGATACCAACTTCTGATGGATGTTCTAATAGGTACTCTTTGGTGGATTTGGTGTAATTAAAATATTTTCTAATTAGCTTGATTTGCGGAAAGTTTTGAA
>JAFNVD010000206.1 GCA_017383785.1 Peptococcaceae bacterium
CACCGATAGCCGCAAAGCAAGGTGCGCACAGCAGGTTAAATACCATGAACGCATAGGCACTTGCCATGGTGAAATACTGTGGCATCATAGCTAACAAGGTTGGATCATCTTCTGCCACTTCACCGATGGCATAGGCAATGCCTAAAGTAGCTACTACTACTTCTTTTGCTACCAGACCGGTAATACATGCTGCCGCTGCTTCCCATGTGCCAAAGCCCAGAGGTGCAAAGATCGGAGCAAAGAACCCTGCCACTACTGCCAGCATGCTGTCTGCGGTATCGTCTACCAGTTCTAAGCCAAAGCTAAAGGACTGCAGGAACCAGATGATGGTACAAGCTACGAAAATAACGGTACCGGCTTTTTTGATAAATGCTTTGCCGCGTTCCCACATATGAATGCAGACGCCTTTGAAACTTGGCATGTGGTACGGAGGCAGTTCCATTACAAATGGCGCTGGGTCGCCCTGGAACGGTCTTAACTGTTTTAAGAACAAACAAGAGAAAATAATGGCTGCCATACCTACAAAATAGGCAGATGGTGCTACCCAGCTGCTATCCGGGAATAATGCACCTGCGATTAACGCAATAATCGGTAATTTAGCACCACAAGGAATAAATGTGGTAGTCATAATGGTCATACGACGGTCTTTTTCATTCTCGATGGTGCGGGTCGCCATAATAGCAGGTACACCGCAGCCGGTACCGATTAACATTGGAATGAAAGATTTACCGGACAATCCGAATTTACGGAAAATTCTATCAAAGATAAATGCTACACGAGCCATGTAGCCGCAGTCTTCCATCAAGGACAGGAAGAAGAACAGAATCATCATCTGAGGTACGAATACAAAGATAGAAGTCATACCGCCAATGATACCGTCAATGCACAGGCTAATCAGCCAATCTGCTGCGCCAATACCTACCAGGAAGCCTTCTACACCGCCGCCAATCCAGCCAAAGAATTCTTCAACCCAGCCAATGGTCCAGTCACCGACAGTCTGAATAGATACATAATAGGTTACCCACATAATTGCCGCAAAAATAGGCAGTGCAAAAATACGGTTGGTTACAATTTGGTCAATTTTATCGGAAGTGCTCAACTCTGTTGTTTTACGCTTTTTAGAGAAAATGCCTTGCAATACTTCTGCAATATATGCATAACGGCCATTGGTGATGATACTTTCACTGTCATCATCTTCTGCATCTTCACAGGCAGTTACCAGTGCTTCGATTTTAGCGTTCTGTTCAGCAGATAAGTTCAGTTTTGCCTGAATTTTTTCGTCTCGTTCAAACAGTTTCACTGCATACCAGCGTGCAGTTTCGGCACTTACAGCACCGGATAATGCTTCTTCGATGTTTGCCAATGCAGTTGCTGCTTCACCGGTAAAATGATTTGGCACATTGGCCTTTTTGCCGGCCGCTTTGATTGCCGCATCGGTTGCCTCTTTGATTCCGGATTCTTTCAATGCACAGATAGTATATACAGGGCAGCCCAAACGCTGGCTCAATTTTGCCACATCAATTTTATCACCGTTTTTTTCTACCATGTCCATCATGTTTAACGCTACCACTACCGGAATACCTGTTTCCAGCAGCTGAGTGGTCAAATACAGATTACGTTCCAAGTTGGATGCATCCACGATATTCAAAATAACGTCCGGTTTTTCATCGATTAAATAATCTCTGGTTACCACTTCTTCTAATGTATATGGAGATAAGGAATAAATCCCCGGCAAGTCCATAATGGAAACGGATTTGTTGCCTTTCAGCTTCCCTTCTTTTTTCTCAACGGTAACGCCCGGCCAGTTGCCCACATACTGAGAACTGCCTGTCAAAGCGTTAAACAATGTGGTTTTCCCACAGTTTGGATTCCCTGCTAATGCGATAATCATGTATTCAAGCCTCTCTTTACAATAAACTGATTTAAACTGATTTATAATAACCTAATGCAATATTATGTTAGCAATGTCTAACTATATGGCAAAAAAATAATTCGCCTCGATGCGAAACTTATTCTACTATAATTTTTTCTGCTTCTGCTTTACGCAGACTCAATTCATAACCACGTACCGTTACTTCGATTGGATCTCCCAATGGTGCAACTTTGCGTACATATACGCTGGTGCCTTTGGTAATGCCCATGTCCATAATACGGCGTTTGGCTGCGCCGTCACCTTCTAATTTTTTTACAGTGACTGTACTGCCTACACTTACATCTTTTAATGTATTCATATGCTCCTCCATTTCGGGCAAAAGCCCGTATTCCGGCATTACACCAGAATACGGCCTGCCATTGCTTTATCTAATGCAATTCTTGTTTCTCTTACTTTCAGAATCATGTTGCCGTTTAATTCTGAAATTACGGTTACCAACGCACCGGAGACAAATCCTAAATTGGCTAAATGTTTCTGCACAGTATCTCGGCCGTTGATTTTGATAATTTCTCTTTCCTCACCCATTGGTGCAAATGTAAGTGGCATATGCCTCACCATCCTCAAGAATGAATTTATAATTGTTGTGCGTATACTTGTTGATGTTTACTTGTTAGCAATCACTTACCATGTTTTGCTATGGCTATAGTTTACAACAGCTA
>JAFNVD010000207.1 GCA_017383785.1 Peptococcaceae bacterium
AATTGTTAACCCCTCCGCCTGTTCTAATGCTTTCAGCATCTGCTTCCAGTTATAATACGGGCCTACTGTCGGTACCTGTACGCGTTTGGACTGTTGGCTAGCCTCCTGGGCAATCTTTTGCCAGCGTTCCAGCTTTTTACCGGCTTTATTACCATCCAAATGCACTACGGAACGGCTTGTTTCCACAGGAATTACCTGGCTTACGCCCAGCTCCGTACATTTCTGAATGATGAGCTCCAGCTTGTCGCCCTTTGGCATACCCTGATACAACACAACTTCTACAGAGGTTTCTTGCAAGTTGTCCATCTGCTCGATGATACGGCCTGTCACATAGTCTTTGCCGAACTCCTCCAGTGTTACCATATAAGCTGTGCCATCGCCTGTGCTAACGGTTACTTGTTCACCGGAAGTCAGACGCAATACTTTGCCCATATGGCGTGCCAATTCTGCATCAAATACAACCGTATCATTCTGCACAGCTTCCGGTGTTACAAAAAATCTTCTCATAACTATTACCCCTCATAACGAGCTGCAATGGCTACCCAGCCTTTGTCTTCTCGTACTTCAATGATGGAAAAGCCGTTTTCTTTTAATGCCGCCAGCACATCATCTTTGCGGGTATCAATAATACCGGAGGAGATAAACACTTTTGGCCCTTTCAGATGTGCAATGGTGGAAGGAGTCAAACGAATGATGATATCGGCAATAATATTTGCTACGATGATATCCGCTTCGCCTTTTGCCTCTGCCAGCAAATCACTCTGGCACACAGATACAGTACTACCCAGGTTGTTCAGCGCAACATTTTCTTTGGCCGCAGAAACTGCCACGGTATCAAAGTCCATTGCCTGTACAGTGCCGGCACCTAATAATGCTGTCTGAATTGCCAGGATCCCACTGCCTGTGCCTACGTCAATGATATCCATGCCCGGCTGCACATATTCTTCTAACATCTGCAGGCATAATGCTGTTGTAGCATGATTGCCTGTACCAAATGCCATACCCGGGTCAATTTCAATAATCAAATCACCTTCCTGGGCAGTGTATTCTTCCCAGCTTGGCTTAATAACAGTTTTTTTGCCGATGCGTTCCGGTTTGAAGTACACCTTCCAAGCATTTGCCCAGTCCTCTTCCTGTACCGGTTTGTAAGTCACACGAGTCGGTCCCATGTTCATACGAATTTCAATTTCGTTGAGCTCAATGATAATCTGCTCAATACGATTCATCAAGTTTTCGTCCTGTGGCAGATAAGATTTAATCCAGATTTCTTTGCGATTTAACAATTCTTCGCTAAATTCATGGGCATCCCATAAACCGCTATCTGCATAATCGGCAATGGCCTGGGGGTCTTCAATCATAACACCACCGGTACCCATTTCCGCCAACATATTAGAAATGCCGTCTACCGCATCTCTATTCTGTACTTCCATCTTAATTTCAATCCAATCCATAATTAACTCCTCCTATAACTACGACATACGCTCATCGTTTATTGTTTTTCTTTTTTGCTATGTTTCCAACGCAATCCCGTCAGTAATGCACCAATAAGGCTGACCATCGCCATAGAACGATATACCCATTGCATACCGACTACAAAAGCAAGTTCTTGACCTTCTACAAAGTCTGTCACAGTGAACCCCACTTGTGCACTCATTATATTATACAACAAAACAGTCGATAAAGAAATCCCAAATACAGACCCTAAATTGCGTGCCAATCCATTTACACTGCCGGCAATACCGGTAAGCTTCGGTCCCACCGTGGACATAATCAATGATGTGTTTGGAGATTGAAACATGGCCATCCCGAACGACATCATAATCGACCCGATTAAGAAAATCCAAATTGGAGAGCCAATCCCTAATGTAGATAAGATAAAGAGTGCCACACTTACAATACACAACCCGATAAAGCACAAAATCTCCGAACCGATTTTATCGGAAAGCTGTCCGCTAAACGGAGCCACAACAAACATAGTAAGAGAATAGGCCATCATCAGCATACCTGTTTGCGCTGCGCTCAACAATTGTACTTTTTGCAAATAAAATGGCTGAATAAAGTTGTGCCCGGAAATGGCCAAGAAAGAGATAAATGCGCAAAATACGCTTACTGCATATAATTTATTTTTGAAGATATTCAACTGCAGCATGGCATTGTCGTGCTTGCCTTCCCACCGTGCGAAAATTACGCCAAACACGATAGAAACGGCAATGAGTACTACACAATACAAATAATAACCTGCGCCATTCTGAAGCAATTTTACACCGCCATACAGGCATAAAATCAATATCATAAACAGCATTGCACCTGTCACATCTACTTTTTCTGATTTTCCGGTAGACATATCAGGCAAATATTTCATACACAAAATGAAACAAACAATACAGAATGGAATACTTAAACCAAATATCATGTTCCAATTGAAGTGGGACACTATCAAGCCTCCGACCGATGGTCCCACCATCGTACCTAATGCTACACTACTACCTGATAAGCCCAATGCTTTACCACGTTCTTGAGCCGGAAAGGTCTGTACAATAATCCCTTGGCTATTGGCCGAGGTAGCTGCCGCACCGATGCCCTCCACAATACGGCCAAATAACAGCATAGGATAACTGCGAGACAAAAAACAAATACAAAGCCCTGAGAGAAATACTAAAATCCCGAACTTAAAGATTTTGTCTTTTCCTATAGTATCCCCCAATTTACCGAACAGCAAAATAAAGCAAATGATGACCAATGTGTACGCTGTTACAATCCATTCTACATCTGCCATGGTAATCGACAATTGATCGGCAATGCTTGGCAACGCAACATTAATACTGCTCATGTCCATGCAGTTGATAAATGTCGTCATAACAACAGCAATAAAAATTAGCCACCGTTTCTTGTAAACTGTGTGATTGGTATTTACAGCAGAGTCGTTCTGCATTTTATACGCCCCCATATCATTTCACGCTATCTCTATTTTATGTGATTCTATATGTATTTACAAGCAATACCTCATATATTTCCTAACAAAAATGAAAAAGCGTTATGACCGCTGATCCAAAAACAACTGTCATAACGCTTATTAATTAACGATTTTCTAATTCTGCTGTTAACTCAGTCAACAAATCTGCCAGTGCTTTTTCGTATTCTTTCAGCACAGCTGTCTGAATAACTTCACGCACTTCACTGGAGATAGGATGAGCAATATCTTTGTATTCGCCGTCCGGCATTCTTTTGCTCGGCATAGCAACGAATAGACCTTTGTCACCTTCTACAACTTTGATATCATGCACGGCAAATGCATCATCAAAGGTAATGGAAACAATCGCTTTCATTCTTCCCTCTGTGTTAATTTTTCTGATTCTGATGTCTGTTACTTGCATCATAGTCACCGCCCTTGTGGTTTATCCTCTCAGACCATAAATAAATGATATAGATAAGACAGATTTATGGTTCTCTATTATAATACACGATATCTAAGGTTTTTACAAGAGCATTTCAGAAAATATTTCATATAATATTCAAAATTATTTATCGCCGTCTTGCATTGCAAAAATCATTGCACTTTCTGCGTTGTCAATGTGTTCTTTTGCCAATTTGGATGCCAATTCTCCGTTGCGTTCAGACAATGCTTCAATAATCTGTTTGTGTTCTTCTAACGCAGTTTTACTTCTGCCCGGACGAGATAAAGATGCCGCACGGAACCGCTGCAGCTGTTCTTGCAGAATATTTAGGAACTGCACCAAACGCTGATTGTTGGCTGCCTGATAAATAATATCATGGAATGTCGTATCAATATATACAATGTTGTCTAATGTATGCTCATCTGTATCTTCGGAAGCTTCTGCTTCAGATTCTTGCAGCACCTGACGTTCCAATGCATCCAGTTCTTCATCAGTAATACGTTCTGCTGCCAGCGAAACTGCCAGCATTTCCAATGCTGCACGCACTTCATACACTTCATGAATATCTTTCATAGATACGCCTGCAACATAGGCACCTTTACGAGGCACCATAATCACTAAGCCTTCCAGCTCCAGTTTGCGGATTGCCTCACGTACCGGTGTACGGCTTACGCCCATTTCATCTGCTAACTGAATCTCCATCAGTCTTTCACCCGGTTTTAATACTTGTGTAATAATTGCATCACGCAATGTTTCAAATACAACATCGCGCAATGGCTTATATCCATCTAACACGATTGGCAGCAATTTACGTTCTTTGGTCATATAGGTCAACCCTTTCCTCTAATTGTTCTTTGTTCACAGTCCGAGTCAAAATCGCTCCCGGATATTGTGGTTTCAACTGATTGTAATATGCTTCTGCTTCTGATTTTTCAGCAAATGCAGCAAACACTGTAGGCCCGCTGCCGGACATCAATACGTGTTTTGCACCACAGGCACTCATACCTTTTTTGATTGTTTTGACTTTTGGCTGCAATTCAAACGTACTTTCTTCCAACACATTGCCCATTGCGCTTAAAATCATCTGTTTATCTTTCATTTCCAAACCGCGAATACATGCTTGCACATCAGGATGGTCTACGATTTCATCCGCACGTAAATTGCCATATACTTTCGGTGTAGAAATACCAAATGGAGGCTTCACAATTACCAAATGTAGTTCAGGACAGTCCGGTAATGGCTCTATAATCTCTCCACGCCCTGTTGCCAATGCTGTTGGCCCTCCAATGCAAAATGGTATATCAGACCCAAGCTGCGCTGCTAATAATTCCAGCTCTTTTCGCGTCAATCCAAGATTGCACATTTTATTAATCCCAAGCATCACACCGGCACAATCGGTACTGCCACCGGCCATCCCTGCAGAAACAGGAATATGTTTTTCCAGAGAAACCTCA
>JAFNVD010000208.1 GCA_017383785.1 Peptococcaceae bacterium
AGTTGGCACCACATGGCCATAGTATGGCAGATTGATAAACAGTATCTTCATTTGCATCACCTCACAAAGCGTATTGATTACGAGTATTATACCGTATCATACCACTACCTTCAACGATTTCATAATACACAAAAACGGAGTGCCGAAGCACTCCGTCTAATCAATCTTTATTTCATTAGCCCTGATTCTGGGATTTTGCGTAGTTTACGCGATCTTTCGCTTTCAGGAAGCGTTTACGCAAGCGCAGGAAGTGTGGTGTTACTTCCAGATATTCGTCGTCATTCAAGAATGCAATGCATTCTTCCAGAGACATATCTCTTGGTGTTTTCAGACGAACGGTATCGTCTTTTGCTGCGGAACGGATGTTGGTCAGGTTTTTACCTTTACATACGTTTACAGCAATATCCTGCTCACGGTTCCCTTCACCGATAATCATACCTTCGTATACATCTACACCGGCACCTACAAACAGTGTGCCACGTTCTTCGGCAGGGAACAGACCATAAGCTGTGGTAGTACCTGTTTCGAATACCAGTAATGCACCGCTGCGACGGCCTACGATATTACCAGAGTATGGACGATAGCTATCGAACATGCTGTTCATGATACCATAACCACGTGTATCTGTCAGGAATTCTGTACGGAACCCTACTAAGCCACGCGCAGGAATGATGTATTCCAAACGCACCTGGCCGTTGAAGTTCTGCATGTTGGTCATTTCACCTTTACGCTGACCCAGTTTTTCCATAACAGGACCCATATATTCTTCCGGCACGTCTACAGTCAGTGCTTCGTATGGTTCATGTTTTTTGCCTTCGATTTCTTTGATAACTACCTGTGGTTTGGATACCTGGAATTCCAAACCTTCACGACGCATAGTTTCGATCAAGATGGACAGGTGCAATTCACCACGGCCTGCTACTTTGAATGTATCGGCATTGTCGGTAGCGGATACTTTCAGAGCAATGTCTGTTTCCATTTCTTTAAACAGACGAGCGGACAGTTTACGAGATGTTACAGGGTCACCGTCTTTGCCTGCGAATGGAGAGTTGTTTACCATGAAACTCATTTCCAGAGTTGGTTCTTCAATTTTCAAGAATTCCATTGGATCTACATTGGCAGGATCACAAATGGTTTCCCCTACGTTGATTTCACCCAGACCTGCTACCGCTACAATTTCACCTACGGAAGCAGATTCGATTTCGTATTTTTTCAGACCCTGGAAACCAAACAGTTTGCTAATACGTGCCTGTTTTACTTTACCTTCACGAGTCTGCATTGCTACCATCTGACCATTTTTGATAGTCCCGCGGTTTACAGTACATACTGCGATACGACCCAAAAAGTCATTGTAATCCATCAGAGTAATCTGTGCCTGCAATGGACCTTCTACATCACCTTTTGGAGAAGGAATATGTTCAATGATAGCATCGTACAGAGGTTTTAAGTCTACTGCTTCTACTGCCAAATCGTTGGTAGCAATCCCTGCGATACCGGATGCAAAAATAACCGGGAATTCCAGCTGATCTTCTTCAGCACCCAAGTCAATAAACAAATCCAATACTTCGTCGATTACTTCCAAAGGACGAGCAAATTCGCGGTCCATTTTGTTGATAACAACGATTGGAGTCAGTTTCTGTTCTAATGCTTTTTTCAATACAAAACGAGTCTGAGGCATGCAACCTTCAAAAGCGTCTACTACTAACAGTACACCATCTACCATTTTCATGATACGTTCTACTTCGCCACCGAAATCGGCATGGCCCGGTGTATCTACGATATTGATTTTGTAATCACCATAGGAAATAGCGGTGTTTTTCGCCAGAATAGTAATCCCTTTTTCACGTTCCAGGTCACCGGAGTCCATTACACGTTCCGCAACCTGTTCGTTTTCACGGAATGTACCGGACTGACTCAGCAGTTTGTCTACCAGAGTAGTTTTACCATGGTCTACGTGGGCAATAATTGCTATATTTCTGATGTTTTCCTGTTTCATAGCAGCCTCCTAAAATATATCTGAAATTTCTTTCAAAACTTGTTACCATAAAAAAGCGTACAAAATATTTTAAGCCTATTTTCTGTAAATTACAAGAGGGTACGAATAAGCTACAGAAAAAAATTTTGTATAATTGATATAACGAAGCACAAAAATAGTGATATATCCGTGTGCATACTTGTGAAAAGCTATTTTTTCTTGTCAAACAGTATATTTTTTCATACAATAATACCCATAACTTTACTATCAATTATTTTGGAGGTATCTCAATGCTTATTGCCGGCAGTTTCTTTCTCATCTGCTTTATCGCTTCTATTATCGGAGCCATTTGCGGTATTGGCGGAGGAATCATTATCAAACCCGCACTGGACAGCTTTGGTATTCTCGACGTAGCTACTATTAGTTTTCTGGCAACATGTACTGTTTTGGCTATGACCACATACTCCGTATTACGCAATAAACTGAACGGATCTTCTCATGTTAATATTTCGGAAACTATGCCATTGATTATTGGCAGTATTATCGGCGGTATTGCAGGGAAAACACTGTTCCAAAGCTTAGCTGCATATATTGGCAACTTGCAATTGGTAGGGGTCGTACAGGCCAGTTGTTTGATTATCGTTACTTTTGGAACCTTGCTATTCACCATATATAAAAAACGTATTTCCACTTTTCAAGTACATTCCGGAGTAATTAGTGCTATCATCGGTTGCTTTTTAGGGATGATGTCTTCCTTCTTAGGGATTGGCGGCGGCCCAATCAACTTGGTAGTGCTGTTTTACTTTTATTCTGCCCCTAGCAAGGTAGCAGTCGATATTTCTTTGACCATTATTTTCTTTTCTCAGCTGGCCAACCTGTTTATCAGTTTTGTTACCAACAGTATTCCTGTTTTTCCGGCTCCAATCCTAGTATTGATGATTGCCGGCGGCATCGCCGGTGGCATTGTAGGTCGCAGTATTAATAAAAACATCTCTGAACACACAGTGGACAAACTATTTATCGGCTTAATGGCATTTATAATTTTGCTGAACGGTTACAATATTTATCAGTTTATGCTATAATATCTGTTGTAATTTTTCCTAGCGAAGGATCTATAGAAGGGACTTGAAATAAATGAAACGAGACTTTGATTTCTGGTGGCGTTTGATTCGCCCACATACTTTGACTGCGTCTTTAGTACCTGTATTGGTAGGCAGTATCTGGGCTTTTTCCTGTGAACACACCTTACACATCGGATTGTTTTTAGCAATGTTGATCGCTAGCTGTGCGATTCAGATTGCTACCAACTTATTTAACGAATATTATGACTATGTACGCGGTTTAGATACCAAAGACTCCGTAGGGATCGGCGGTACCATTGTACATGACGGTGCATCTCCGAAATTTGTGATGAGC